>QHRJ01000149.1 GCA_003220075.1 Verrucomicrobiota bacterium | reverse complement strand
CTGAGCACATAATCAGCGTTTTCCCGTCAATTTGACCCTCGATAATGCTGGCCGTAGTTTCGATTCGTCCGGTTTTGCCCGCAAACCACCCGAGCATTTTCATTTTCTAAAGGAGTAACATCATGCCGACGTACATCAGTTTGGTGCAATTCACCGATAAAGGCATCCAGGCCGCTAAGCAGACGACGCAGCGGGTGACCGACTGGGCCACCAAGGTGAAGTCGATGGGAGTGAACATCAAAGACATGTATTGGACGCTCGGTCAGTATGACCAAGTGTGCGTCTTCGAGGCGCCGAACGACGAGACGGCAGCGAGCGTGTTGCTGGCGGCGGACATGCTGGGCAACATCCGCACGCAGACAATGCGGGCCTTCACAAGCTCCGAGATGAAGACGATCCTGGACAAGGCGCCCTGACCGGCTGTGGCCGGCTCGATGGCAAGTCCGGTGTGTCACCCGTCGCCAACGTTTCGGCCTGACGAGAAGCCTCAAAGATAGAGCCGTTGAAAGTAGAAGTCAGAGGACAGATCTCAGAGATCAGTTAAGACCCCGGACATCATCATCGCCGAAATTGACGCGATCGGCTGCTTTATTTCGGGGATCACTCTCCTCAGTTCGCGGCAGGCTACCGATGCGACAGATCATCCAGGAGTCGCAGCACGAGAGAACGAAGAATAATCAATAAGCTCATAAAATTCTTTCCCTCCCAATTGGGCTCATTTCAGAGTCCCCGCCATTGCGCTAGCCAATACAAACATCGACCAGAAGGCCGTGAGGACGATTACTCCCAAAGTAATCAGCTCAGACAAATAGTCGGGCTGCGCTCGGTAGGCGTACCGATCGGTGATGAAACGGCGAACGCGCATCCGCCTGGGTGTTGTGTTCTTCATGGTTTCAACGCTCATTTCATGAGGTCACTGAAATTGACAACCATTTGCACCCGCGCGTTGCGCCTTCAAAGTAACGCCGTTGTCACCTTCCACCAAACCGAGGCTACGGCGCGACAGGGCAGGGAGCAGGGAGGCGGGGAGAGCGTAGGTAAAAGAGGAGACTGGTAGGGTCGCATCGGCTGGCGTTAAAAGCAGCCTTCTTCAGCATCGTTATCGATGAGGAAGGAATGTGCCGCGCCCTTCTATTTTTAAAACCAGCCGCCCTATCACGATAAAGAGAACGGCGATGCCGAAACGAACCCAGCCCGAGAGTTTAACACCTGCATATTTTCAAGAGCCACCCGGTTAGCGGACACGCTGATATGCCGGAGAATAGGGCGAACCAACCGTTGGTTAATGGGAGCGGCCCAAGTGTTATTATAAGCCCTAAACCGCCGACACCGGCGATGATCGTCCACGCCCAGGCCGCTAACCAACCAAATACTCGGCCGAGTTTCAGGACCCACGTCCCCATTTGTTCCATATATTGTTGAAGCGCCGGTGTAACTCCGTGAGAGTTGGTGGCGAGCAAAATAAGCGCGTTCTCGCCGCTGAACCGATTACATTGTGTTGGGATGGTTCCCTACGAAGACTGGGAAGGGTTTTCGTCTGAATACTTCGCGGTGCAACCGCGTCTCTTGTTTTAACTCGTGTTACACCTGAATATGAAAATGAAATTTTCTACCGTTGCGCTCGCGGCGCTGCTCTTTGCAGGGCTTTCGCTGACTTCTTCTTTTGCACAAATCGGTATATCGGTTGGGATCGCGCCACCCGCGATACCGATATACGAGCAGCCCTACCCCCCAGCCGAAGGCTATATTTGGACCCCGGGATACTGGGCCTACGATTCCGATTATTACTGGGTCCCTGGCGTCTGGGTCGCTCCGCCGCGCGTCGGATTCCTGTGGACCCCCGGATACTGGGGCTACAACGGCAGCAATTACTTCTTCAACGACGGCTACTGGGGCCCGACTGTCGGGTTCTACGGCGGGATCAATTACGGCTACGGCTACGGGGGACAGGGCTACTACGGCGGCGAATGGGCCGGCAATACGTTCCGCTATAACACGGCCGTGACCCGGGTGAACACAAGTGTGATTCACAACACCTACGTCAACAAACAGGTCGTCAACAACAACCGCAGTCGCGCCAGCTTTAACGGCCCGGGCGGCACAACAGCCAAGCCCACCGCGCAGGAACAAGCGGCAGCGAAGGCGGAGCACATCCCGGCTACCTCGGCACAGCAATCACGCGTCGAGGCGGCGAAAAAGGATCCCGCTTTGCATGCTGCTAATAATCACGGGAAGCCTAAAGCCGACGCAATCAAGGCACTCGATCGCAACAACGAAGCGCAGGCTGGTGCCGGGAAGGCGAAAGGCAAAGTCGGCCAGGAAGCAGCTAACGGGAACTCCGCGTTCGGCCACAAACAGGGCGACGCGACCACCCGCACAAAAGGCTCACAAAACAACGCCTTCGGCAAGGCACAGTCGGCTGAGGCACATGCTTCGCACACGGCGAGGACCCACCGGACCAACACTGCGGCGACTGCTCACCACGCTACGCAGCGTCCGCAAATAGTGTCACATCGGCCGCAGGGCGTGCCGACCAGGCAAGCGGGACCCGCGGCAAGCACTCACGCCAAGGGGCAAGCCGCGCAGCCCAACAAAAAGAAGAAGCCTGCGAACGAAGAGCCAGGCGGCGGGCATTAGCTAGCAGACGGCGCGCAACGCGCGCAGTGACATCGGCGCAATTTGACGACGGATGGGGAGTCGCAAACCCGGCAAAGTGTATGGAAATTGATCAGCCCGAAGGGGTTCCAGATATATCTATATAGGAGCTAACTTTGTTGCACCGGCGGGACGAAAAATCGGGATTTGTGCATAACCCATTGGTGTTGTTGGCTACCCGCTCACAATTCTTGCGATCTGAGAGGTCCGGAGAACTCAGAGGTTGCGATATTATTATAAATACCATAAACTATACGCATGATGATTTACCAACGCGAACCCGTTTTCACCATTGGCCGAGCCCCGTTCGTGGCCGGAGCGATTCATGTTCGCAACCAGATGCGAGTCCTCCAACAGCGCGAGAAGGCTCGGAGACGGAAGGTATTTGTTCAGCGCATTTCTTCGCTGCACGTCGCTCTTCCGCGGTATTTGTCGACCCGGCGAACCCTCGCCCCCACACGCTCGCCCGCGGCCGCCAACGCTTAGCAAAAGCGGACGGCCTTGGAAAAGCCGATACGCTGGAAGGGAGCGAATAGAGTGAGCGATCCGACAGCTGCCGGATGGCGAGCGTGCGAGGCTGATCGGGATCGGATGAGTGGCTGAGGGAGCTAGGGAGACGGCCAGACTACGTGACAACAGGACAACGAGACTATGAGCAACGATCAGGGAACAGGATCAGAGCGTCAGAGGGTAGAAAATGACGAAGCACGAATGGTCCGAGCCGGACTGGCGTTGAATGAAGAAGGAACGACAAAGCACCCGGCTTCACGGCGCAACGGCGCGGCAGGCGAATGACGAACTCATGGTCATAATCGTAATCGCAATTGTGGTCGGAGATCAGAAGGGTCGGTCATCGTGGCGATTGAGCGATTGCTCGAAATAGGTCAAAATCCTCCAGAACAGATGCGAAACGTCTTTAGTAAAATCTTTCTCATCCTGCTTGTTGGTCAGGTGTTCTTCGGTTTGTCTTCCGCGGAAGCCGGGCCGTTGGATTTCTTCCGAAGGGTTCGCGAATCCATCGCTCATTCACGCTATCATCAGCGAACGCCTCCCACCACTCGATCGAAGCGGGACAGCGGCACCACCGTCAAACGAAACGACCTCAGGCCACCGGAACTAAAAGAACCGGAGGCGACGGAATCGCCGGAGCCAATTACTACTCGAACCGCCTCCAGCGTGCCCGCGCAACGGCCGCGAGCAGATCTCCCCTATGGAGTTCCGGTGCCAAACAAACCTGGATTCGTGATTAGTCCTTATTCGCCCAACGCCGGCTACGTCGACATTCGCGGCTTTTCTAGCGGAATCGAAGTCAAAGATCCCTATACCGGCAAAGTTTTCATCACCCCTTAAAATTAGAAGCTGGGAGATGGGAGCCCAGAGTTCGCCACCGCGAGTCCGTCCGAACGGCGGACAGGGAGCAGGAAGCCTAATCAGAGAGCAGAGAGTGAAAATGACGAGGCACCCGCCTTCACTACGCAACGGCACGGCAGGCGAATGACGAATTCATGCTCGTGCTCGTGCTCGTAATCGAGTCGGAGGTCGGAGATCGGGCGCGCGCGTGAGAATCTCCCCAAACGAGAGAAGTTTTTCATTTTGACTTCGAACATGCAAGGCCGTAAGCCGAGCCAGAGGTGCAATCTATGAAGAGATTACTTTCATTTATCATCGCGATCGAAATCTTAGGTCTGATCACGGCATGCCAAACCACCTCAACCGGCGGGGGGGCAGCGTCTCAGAAGGAAACGCTACTCTTACAAGCAGGGTTCAAACCGAAGACGGTAACCACGCCCAAACAGCAGGAACGCGTAAGCGCGCTGCCAGAAGGCAAGGTTTCAGCAGTCAAATACAAGGGACGAACTTATTACGTGTATCCCACTGCGACTAAAGATCGAATTTTGTGCGGCACCCAAGCGCAGTTCAATGCCTACAAACAGGCCGTTCAAGCGCAGCGCGGTCAGTTGACCGGTCCCGTGTTCGAGGCGGAGTTATACGGACCTCATCCGATCCAAGTCAGGGAGTTTGACGGGTTCGGCCCGCTGGGAGAATAAAGCAGGGAGCAGGGAGTGTGATCAGTGATTGGTGAGAGGTCGGGGATCGGAAAGTCACACGAGGCAAAGCCTCGCAGTTATTTGTTAACGGTTAATAATTAACTGGGCGGAATCTAGCGTTCGCCCAAGTTGAAGCTAACTCGCTGTCCACACCACTCACTCCTTCCCTCGCAGCTAATGCCAGTCCGGCTCGGACCTCAGGGTTTCTGGTTTTTGATCAACTTAGCCGTCGTGGTGTGCGTTTTGGTTGGGCTACCGCCCGTTCCTGTTACGGTAAAGGTATAAGTTCCCTTGGGCACGCTGGAAGCGACAGTCACTTGCAAGGCCGAGGACTGAATAGCAGGGTTAGGACTAAAAGTGCCGCTGGCACCCGATGGCAGACCGCTAATGGAAAGAGTCACGGGTGAACTGAATGTTCCTGCCGGCGTGATGGTGACGGTATAGGAAGCTGTTCCTCCTCCACGATGCAGCGTCACTGATGAGGGAGTTATCGCAAGCGCGAAATCAGGCGCCGGAGTAGGAGTTGGTGTCGGAGTAGGAGTGGGGGTGGGAGTTGGAGTTGGAGTCGGCGTTGGAGTTGGCGTCGGGGTTGGACTGGCGGATGCTACTTTGAAACTGCCAATGCGCGTGCGCCAGTTGAAGCTGGCGTTACTAGCATAATATTCGTTAGTGTACCAGAAGGTTGCATCGTCCACAGGATCAACCACGAGTGCGGAGTAATCGCCCCAACGATTGCCGGTGCCGCTCTGGCTGCCGGTTCCATCATAAAGATGCGCTTCGCCTTGCCCGAGCGTATTCAAGGGATCAGTCGCCAAGCGCGCCGCATAGCGGATCTGGGGATTAATTCCGGAGTTGGAGGCGCTGAAGCCAATTGCAATGTTGCCCTGTCCGTCCATCGCTGCACTTCCCATCCAGCGCCAGGTTGTATCAGGTCGATACGTGCTTTCCTGGTAAACGGCGACTGGTCCAGAAGTGACATTGCGTAGTTCGAACCAGCGTACGCCCGCAACGCCATTTGCACTGACGGTGTAATTTCCAACTACCGACTGAGTAGTGGGACAAAGAGAGGTATAGCCGGCTGCCGGAGGATTAGCGAAGGTAGTGAAGGTCGAGTTTGCCGGCATAGCGAAGTCCGCGTGGAAATGATAGGTGGTATAGTTCGGATTAATCGACTGCCCGGGGAAACCGACAAATGTGGCCGGAGCGCTGCCAGGAGGTAACGTCGGACCATCGAGATCGGCGGGAAGGAAAGGATCGACCGAGCCCCCCAAAGGTCCAACCGGACTAACGAATGTAGCCGGGAGACCGGTGATCATCCTTGACCGGTCAAACGCAAAAGCCTGAGGGCCGAGGTAGGCTGTGCCGGACGAATTGAACACGTTCATGCTCATGTAGAATCCGTCGGGCCAAACGCTCAGGTGCGGGTAGTCGTAAAAATTTGAGCCCAGGTGAAAGCCGTAGCGATAGTAGCTGCCGGTTGCATCGGCCGTGACGGAAACAGCAACGCATTCATCAGTGATCGGGCCGTTACTGGTGGCCTTGGCAAATTGAGTGACGACCCATCGATCGGCCAGGTGGTCGTAAAGGACAACCGGATCGCCATTGCCACCAGTCTCACAGGCTCCGCCGAAACCAGTCCAGATTGACGAGATACTATTCGGCCCCAGGACGGAGTTGCCGGTCGCTTTATCGAAGACCTGGTAGCCTTCGTTAACGATTTGGACGTATTGCGTTTTTCCAACGGCGCCGTTGGTATCGGGCGGCGCGCAATTGCAACCGACACCGGGGAACGGGATACCGTCGAAGTTACTAAGGGTAGCCGCGACGTTGGGCGCGACCATATTTAGAGTAGAAGAATTGGTAGCATGGCGGTTTTGAATGACCGGGTCAGCTTCGTCCTTGTGCCGGTGAGGAATTTTTGGATTTTCGTTGGCCTCGTGCTCCTCTTTTCGATCGGCCTCACTCCACGGAGGCAGTTCTCGGAGTGGGGGTGAGACGTCGTTGCGATAGGAGGAGCCAGATTTATTGCCGTTGGCCTCGCCGGTCGGACTTTGCGCCGAAAGGGGAGAATAAGCGGTCAAACTGATCAACGCCAGAACAAAGCCGGCGGAAAAAAGAACGAACCCTAGGAGGAAGCGACAGTTAAAGAACGCAGATCGAGAATTGGAATATTTCTTCATGAAGGTGGAATGCGATGTTGGAAAGCGACGAAATCGCCCGCGATTTGTTGCGATATTACACAATTCAAACGCGCGTTACAATCATTTTTTACGGTGAACGCATAACAGCGCCCGGCCTGACGGGAGCAGGGAGCCAGAGAGCAGGGAGAAGGAGGTAATCAGTGAATAGTGATCGGTGGTCGGTGAGAAGTCAGAGATCAGACGAGGCAAAGCCTTGAGTTGTCAGTTATCTGGAGGCCTTAAGTTTTAAGCGTCGCAGGTTCAGGGTTCAGGAATCGAGCTGCTTCGAGTCTCGTTTCCAGAAAAAGAGCAGATAACACATAGCGAACCAAAACAACCAGATAGAAAGATTGAACGTGATCCGCGTCGTGAGCGTGAGCCAGGAGTCGTAAACGGCAAGATAGCGCATGATCGGTCGTGACAGATGTTCGGCCGGCAGAGCCCGCAAGGCTTCATTCACGCCTTCTTTTATATTCGCTTCGACCAGCATTTCTCCCAGAAGCACCATCATCCCTACGCTGTAGGCGAAGAAGGTGAATATCTTGAGCGCGAGTTTCGCGCCGTGCAAAAAGTAGTAGATCGCTACCACCATTCCGAAATTAATGGTGATCATTTGCGCAAACCACGTGACCTGGTGTTCCGTGGTCGAGCGCGCAAGATTGAGCAAGTCGAGTTCCGACACAGTGGGAGCGACAAGACTACATGACCACGGGACTACAGACAACAGGACCGCGCTGTAGGCGCCAGAGGAGTGGAAATGACGAATCACGAATGAAGAACTCATCCTCGTGCTCATAATCGTAATCGAGTCAGAGAGCAGAGGTCTGACGAGGCAAAGCCTCGTAGTTATCAGTTAATAGTGAACGATGGAAAGTTTCGAGTAACCAACGATGTCGATGAACAACACATGAGCAAACCCCAGGCGGATAGGCGTCTTCTGCTCGTCGGCCATTTGGGCCAGCCTATCTGGTCGCGGCGAGTGGCTCTAGACGAATCTTTGTTTGCCGCGCCAAAGGCGG
>QHRJ01000362.1 GCA_003220075.1 Verrucomicrobiota bacterium | reverse complement strand
CGAACGGTATTTGATGCTCAACAAGGATGTCGCGCAGAATCGCAATGTGGATTTCGATAACCGGGACTTGTGCGAACCGAGCGGGCTGGCCATTGAAAAGTAGATGCCGCACTTCCGCAAAAAGATCATAACCAATTCGAATAAAGGATTGCTCCCCGACTTTGATTTCCGTGGCAAGGGAATACTTCGTTTTTCCGGCGATCGCATGGTGTCGCTTGCCGTTGCCAATGATTGAGGCAAGACCCGCATACACTGGCAGGCGCCATCCACGATAAGAAGGTACCTCGCTCGAATGATCCTGCTGCAGTACTTGTAATTGATGTTGTTGATCGAAAGCAAGCTCGTTCGACGCATACACCAAAGCGAGGCTTGTTCGAATATCGGACGGGATAATGCCACAGCAAATAACGGCATCGTATTATGTTCGTTCCCTAATGACGGTGCTTCGCTCATCGCTAGGGTGGTCCAGCACCGCCTGGATCGTAGCCAGACTAGTTTGGACTTCTTCCAAGCCGAGAGCGAAGCCGTTCCGATTCGAGCTGATAAATTCCAAGTCTATTGCGAGCCGCGACTTAGAGGATCTCATCTACGGCATCCAAAAACTGCGCTCTTTCCCGCGTCCAGGTATGGTCGAGGTATACCCGCTGGCCGCGCTGCGTTATTTCCGTGACTTCCTTAGGATGTGTGA
>QHRJ01000148.1 GCA_003220075.1 Verrucomicrobiota bacterium | reverse complement strand
GACGATGAGAACGATGCTACGAGCAATCATTTAGTCCCAATCTCCGGCCTTAAACGTGACGGGATAGCGTTTCCAGCCCGGCGAACCCACAATTCTCATAAATGCGTCGCAGCGTCAACAACAAATCCCGTGCCGCCTAAGGCAAAACGGTAATTTTGCTATGGTCGTCACCAGATTGTTTCGTAAGGGCAACCGAGATGTCGGCTTAGGGTCAAAGAGTTGGCTTGAACCCCTGCAATCTGTTGTGATTTAGCGACTTAGACCAATCCAGGTTTCGAGAGAGGGTCCGGGTCCAAGGGGTATAACGCTTGCTTCCATAATTACTATGTTATCCCGCAGTAACCATATGAATCTTGGATCTGCCAGCAGGCTTGAGCCACGCCGGCAGCCCGAGGCGCCCTGCCGTTCACTCGCCCGACCATGCTATCAGCTTACCTCGGCTATTCCCCCCGGAACAAGCTTTTCCAAGGTAAAAGTAGGTAGACCTTCCTCACGCCCCGGCGGGTGACCTGATTTCGCCTCCGAACAGCAAAGGGGCGGTTGCGATGTCTCAGCTCTGAGGCTGAACACAATCTCTATCGTGCCGGTCAGAGTTGCTTTTGCATTCGGACAGCGCAATTGTTTTGCCGCCTTGATGAACGCATCTGACATCATCCATATCGAGCGGCCTACCACAGATTCGAAAATTTTCGCGCATACGCGTTGGGACATTGTGCCCGCGCTCGCCGGGCTATTTCACTTCTTCTACTTTCTGGCGATGTATTTGCTTTTTCCGTTCACCCCTCTGTGGATGATGCTGATCATGGGTTTCGTTTATGCGCTTATGATCAACGCCAATATCAATGGCGTTGCTCACAACTTCATCCATAACCCGTTCTTTCGGACCGATTGGATGAACCGCGTTTTTGGCGTGATTGAATCTATCGCCTGCTGTTTTTCGCAGACCTACTATGACGCCGTGCACATGCAGCATCACAAGGGAAACGCTGATCGACCCGATGAACACGGCGAGACCGTCGATTGGATTTCCATTTACAAGCATGGCCATGAAGGGGCGGCAGAAAACCCGTGGGGCTATGTCTTTCTCAGCTTTTTTCGCGACAATCCCGCAGCGATAAAACGCGAACTAGCAAAGCGCGGAAACGCCGATGTCCGTTGGGGCACAATCGAACTCACTGCCTTCATTAGCGTGCTGGTCACGATGGCGCTTGTTGTTCCAACAAACCCGATCGGATTTATCAATTGGCGTTACATGCTGTTTTTTTTGCCCTTCTTCTACCTGGGTCATTGCTTCAGCTACTTGAATGGATATTTCCGTCACTATGGCGCTAACCCGGACAAGCCGATCGCGTGGGGCGTAAGTAGCTACGGGAAGATTTACAACTGGATTTTCTTTTACAACGGCTACCACGCCGAGCATCATTTTCGTCCGAAAGTGCATTGGACGAAAATGGAACAATTCCAGCGGCAGATTGCCGAGCTGCAGAAACAGGAAGGCGTTCGCGTGATCAATCATGCCCACATGCTTGGCTTCCTCGATCCGAATTTACCGAAACGCGGTCAACCCGCGGCGCAAACTAGAGGCGATTTCTCAGCTGATGATACCGCTGTTGAAAACGAGAACGCATTGGCATTGCCACCGTCATCCCGAGCGTAGTCGAGGGATCCCGCCATGAAACCTTTAACCTTCCGCACCGGGATTCCTCGACTATGCTCGGGATGACGGCGTTAACTTTGGGTCACGCTCTGGGAAAGCATCGCGACCCTAACTACCTGGCTCCAAACGTCGCGCGCAGCTTTTTCTTTTTGCTCTCGCAATCTTCCTGAAGCCTAATTACATCCGCCGTTAGTTGTTTCTCGAGCGATTCTATCTCATCGAATTTCCCAGCGGCGGCAGCCTGCCTAATCTGGTCGGCCAGAAAAATTTTCCTTTCCGCAATCTTCGCCTTGAACAAGGAATCAATCTCCGCCAGCTCCGCCTTCTGCTCGGCGGTCAATGTCAGGCTGGGCGAGCTTTTTTGCAGCCGTTCCATTGCCAACTCGTAAGCGGACTTCATCATCAAAACCGTTGCTCGTTGCGCCGGTGAAATCAATTTCTAAGTTACCCCCGTGGACCGAAAGATTCATTTGATCAGCACTGACTTCGACGGCACTCTCGTCGCTCATGACAACGAGCCTGTGCTCGATCCGGCTTGCATCGAGCTGATCGGGCAGTTGCAGGGTGACGGCGCCCTCTGGACCATCAACACAGGTCGCTCGGTCGAACTGCTCGAATCAGGTTTGCTCGATTTCGAATTTCCCATTCGACCCGATTTCATCCTCACCAGCGAACGCGATGTCTTTCGGCCATCGCGCAATGGCGGCAAGTGGGAGCCATTTGGTGATTGGAACGATCGTTGTGCGCAGGCCCATGCGGAGTTATTCAATTCCGCCCAATCCGTTTTCGCCGAGATCATCGATTTCGTGAGCCGGAAAACCAAAGCGCGCGTGATCTATCTCGGCGCTGCGGCCGAGGGCGTGATTGCAACTAGCGAAGAAGAAATGGATCGGATCACGGAATTCGTCGAGCAGGTGCGAACTAGACAGCCCGAATTTAATTATCAGCGCAACACCATCTATTTGCGTTTCTGTCACGCCGATTACCATAAAGGCGCTGCCCTAGCCGAACTGTCGCGGCTGCTCAATATTCCGCGCGAAGAGATTTTCGCGGCAGGCGATCATCACAATGACGTTTCAATGCTCGACGGTCGTTTCGCCGCGATGCCAGCCTGCCCCGCGAATGCGATCGACCAGGTGAAAGACGCGGTGCAATCGGCCCGTGGCTACGTAGCCGAGCGCGAATTCGGTGCCGGCGTTCACGAAGCTCTTGTGCATTTCCTGAATGGAAATGCGCTTAAACAGTTGAAGCGTTGAAGGGTCAGAGCGAAGAGCCGATACAAGTTTCAACGCTTCAACGCTCTAACATCACCTACCACAGAAATTGGCAACTCCCCGTCAGCCTCGATTTTCCCAGCGAAGCGATTCGTCATGTAAGTCATCATCAGAACCCAGAAAGCAAGGGCGAGGGCGAAGAGTGGAAATTGCAGCGCCAATGGCAGCGAATAGATAACCGCCATTAACGGGATCCAAACTGCCCAGGTCGCGATCAGGACCGGCAAAGCATGCTCGCGATAATATTGCCAGGTGAGCAGTGGCCGCAGTTTCGCGAAGGAATACCCACCATTTTTCCATGCGTATCCCCAGATCCCGAAAGGCGCAGCAAAAAACAGATTGTAACCAAATTGGTCGAGACAGATTTTAGCCGCCACAATCGGGACGCTGGTGCGATCGCCCAGCCACTCCGCCAGAGCGCGATACATCAGGTTAATGAGAAAGCCATCGAACGCCCAGAATGGTGCGTTAAAAATAAAGTTGCGCGCATTTTGCAGCCGAACGCGACCGCGCTGAAAAAAGACGATAACAAACAGCTCCGGTAACACCGCCCCGACGATTAGCGACGCGATCAAAACAAAGGCAAGACCATGCCGCTGCTTGAAATCAGCCAGCGCGTTCAGAAGCGCTGCGCTCGGCGGATGAAAATAATACGCGAGCAAAATCGCCAGCATCTGTTCGTAGTGCGCTCGGCCTTGCACCTCGCTGAAGCGAGGTGTTAATAAGATGCGAATAGCATGGCAACGCTAAACATGTCCCAAACTGAGTTTGGAAACGAGGGCAAGAACCTACGTTTGTCATTCCGAGCGAAGTCGAGGAATCTCTTACCATTAATAATGAGAGATGTCTCGACTTCGCTCGACATGACAATAGTAATGCCCGTTGGCAGGCGCGACATCAAATCGTTGCATCTCGACGAGCTGCGCGAGATTGCCCAGCCATCGTATCGCGCCGGTCAAATTGTCGATTGGCTTTACCGGAAGCGCGTCACGTCGTTCACCGAAATGACGAATTTGCCGCAAGCTTTGCGCACCAAACTCGCGGACAATTTCTGCTTCGGCAAAATCGATGTTGTTCGCGTTCTCGGATCCAAAGACACAACGCGGAAATTTCTTTTTCAATTGAGCGACAACAATCTCATCGAATCGGTCCTGATCCCGGCATCGCCCGCGCTTTATGGATCGCCCTCGGATCGTCGCACGATTTGCATCTCGACTCAGGTCGGTTGCGCCTACGGCTGTAAATTTTGCGCGAGTGGGCTGGATGGTTGGAAACGAAACCTGCGCGCGGATGAAATCGTGAATCAGATCATGGCGGTCGAAGAAGCGACCGGCGAGCGCATCGACAACATTGTCTTTATGGGAATGGGCGAACCGCTGGCGAACTATCATAATCTCCTGCGCGCGATTCAGATCATCAATGCGCCTTGGGGAATCGGGATTGGCGCGCGTCACATAACGATCTCGACCAGCGGGTTGGTTCCGCAAATTCGCCAATTGGCAGATCAACCGCTGCAAATTCGGCTGGCGGTTTCATTACACGGCGCCAACGACGATGTGCGCAGCCGAATCATGCCGGTAAATCGCAAGTATAACTTGAGCGCGCTCCTTGATGCTTGCCGCTATTTCACCTCCCGGAAGAAACAGCGGATCACGTTCGAATACATCTTAATTGCGCAAGTAAACGATTCGGACGAACAAGCGCGCCAGCTGGCAAAACATGCGCGCGCACTGGAAGCCAAAGTTAACTTGATCCCATACAACAAAGTTGAGGGTCTGGCTTGGACGCAGCCTTCTCCCGATCGTCAGAAAAAATTTCTCGCCGTTCTGCGTGCGGCCGGGGCGCGTGTGACCCTTCGCCGCGAAAAAGGCGATGACATCGCCGCCGCCTGCGGGCAATTGCGCTTGCAAACACAACGCGGCTTGGCCGCGCCGGTTCTCGAATCAAGCGGCTAAATTAATTGCGCCCTATTGCAAGCTGGCGTTTATTTGTTCATGGCCGGATTCGATCACCAGCCGGAACGCGCTTGGGACGAATACGATTGGGAGCGTTTTCTCCAGCAGCAGGACCATAAGACCGAGAAATATATGGAATTGCTAGAGAGGTATCTGGATGATCCAAATCGCGATCAAATCATTGCGCGTGAAATGGGTTGGACCCAGCTGCTCGATGGGCGCGACTGGACCCAGGAGGTCGACGCGTTGCTGGAGGAAGATGAGGAAGAAAAACCGCCGCCGCCGGATTCCTTCGAAGACCACAGCCTTTACCGCGCCGCCTTTGCCCTGACCGTCTGGATCGATCACATGTTTGATCAGGACGCGACCCTGCAAAACGAGCCTTCAGCGGTAAAACTGGCCACGCATGCGGCGTTGGCGAGCGCAAAACTGGCCGCCGCTTTGAGCGGTGAAGACGTCGATGAAATCGGAATGACGATCGCCTATTTGAAACGTGCTCTAAAAGCGATCACCCTCTCGATGGACGCAGCCGCGGCGCTCCTGCGCGAGAAGCGGATCGCTGCCCCCCAGCATGCGGTCCTTCTGCAACGCGTTTTCCAAGTGCGCGATGGAATTATCACGCTGATAGGGGAATATCGCTGCGAATGGCGCCGGCGCTTCGGCTCCGAAGGCTTTCGGGGTTGAATGAATTAAATCGCTGCGCCTCCGTCCAATTATGCAAACGGAAGCGTCTGTGGCTCAACCCGATGTCTCCGAACTGGAGCTGGTAAAACGGTGCCAGAAAGGTGACAGCGCGGCATTTGATGAGCTGGTAGTACGCTACCGAACCCGAGTTTTTGGAATGATCTACAACATGGTCCATAACGAGCAGGATGCCTGGGATCTTGCTCAAGACAGCTTCGTGAAAGCGTGGAAATCCATCGATCGCTTTCGCGGGAAGTCCTCATTTTATACCTGGCTCTATCGGATCGTGATGAATGTGACCATCGATTGGCTCCGCAAAAAACAGGTCAAAGGCGGCGGGACAGAATTCGATGACAATGTTCAGCTGCGAGAAATCGATCCGGCCTCGAAGACCGTTCCGCGGGCCGAGCCGTTGCCGCACCAGCGAATGGAGCGGCGCGAGGTGCGGACAAGGATCGATCAGGCGATTGCCCAACTTTCGCCGGAACATCGGGCGGTAATTTTGATGAAGGAAACCGAAGACATGCAATATCACGAGATCGCGGAAGCACTCGGTTGTTCCATCGGCACAGTGATGTCACGCCTGTTTTATGCGCGCAAAAAACTGCAGAACCTATTGAGGGATGTTTATGAAAACGTTTGAGGAGAAGTGGACAGCTTGGATCGACGACCAGCTAACGGGTCGTGAGCTCGAGGAGTTCCTTGCCTCCCTCCCGGATAGGACCGCAGCGGAAGCGGAGAAGCAAAGTGCGAAACAAGTCGGTTCCCTCTTGCGCGAGCAAGCGATGGCGCTGAGCAACGCTGATTTCTTCAGCCATCAATTACGGGAACGTTTGGATCGCGAGAACGCGCCGGCGCGATCGGAGCCTGACGCAATTCAGACCGGCTGGTGGACGATTCGTCGGCTGCTTTGGGGCGGCATCACTTCGCTCGCGGTCTTCGCGATTTGCACAGTGCTGGTATTTCGCGAAAGGACGCCGTCGAGTCAGTCGCAGTATCTGACCCAGATTTTGGAATCTCGGGTCGATCCGATCGTAAGTCCGAACGCGACCATTACGATGTTCGAGAAAAAGGACGATCACGTGACCGTCCTTTGGGTGGATGGTCTGCAATCATTGCCGTCCGAATATGCGGCAAAATAAAAATGAGACCGCGTCTTCTGTTACAAGTCGCGATTCTATCCGTCGCGCTTAGTATCGGGGGGGCGTCACTTCCAGAACAAACTGTCTGGAGTGGATTAATTATCGCGACCAATTCCCCTCCGACCGAACCAACGCCGGCGGAAGTAACCCAAATTGAAGGAACCTTACGGAAACTTTTTGGTTATTCCCAGTTCCAGCTTATCGGTGAAGCGCGCAAGACATTAAAAACCGGCGAAGAAGACTGGCTCGCGACCAGTAAATATTTTTCACTGCATGTCGATTCTCGGGGCGAAAAGGCCAATGCCTATGTTCTGAATCTGAAGCTTTTTCAGGAACAAAAGCTGTTGTTGGAAACGAAAGCCAGATTGAGCAAAGCGAGCCCGCTGGTAATTCGCGGCCCGCAGGTAGGCGATGGCCAGCTTGTCATCGTGTTGGTAGTGCAGTAAAAGCCGTTGATCGGCCGATGACCGAAGTCCGCGAACAGGTGTCGTATTTTGGAGTTAACATTTGAATGTCGCATATGCAACACTCAAATGTTAACTTCACACTCTGCGGCACTTTGTGAGATAGCTTGATGGCTCAAGAAGATGCAATTTATTGCCGCTATTGTTTAGTGAGCGGATGCGCTTCGCGTTTCTGGTTTATCTTTTTGTCGTTGTGACTTCTCTCCACGCCGAAAAACCTTTCGATTTCGCCAGCACACCGGGAAAATTGCCGAAACAGGTTCGGCCCACTGAATACGCAATCTGGATTAGACCCGATCTCAAAAAGCTTACCTTCGCTGGCCGGGAAACGGTGAAGCTGAATGTCCAAGAACCGAGTCGTGAGATCATTTTGAATGCGCTCGATCTCACGATTACTGATACTGAAATTGACAGCAAAACAGTTCCGAAAACCAAATTCGATGCCAAAAACGAACTGCTGAGAATTGCGACGCCTGAAGAATTAACGCCGGGAGAACACACACTGGCGGTTAGGTTCACCGGTAAAATCAATCAATTTGGCCGCGGCCTCTTCTACGCCAAATATCAGGAGCAAGGTACAGGCGCGAAGAAAATGTTCCTCGGAACGCAGTTCGAGGCCAGTGATGCACGGCGACTTTTCCCCTGCTGGGATGAGCCGGTTTTTCGCGCGCGTTTTCAGTTAACCGCAGTTGTCCCGGAAAATTGGATGGCCGTTTCGAACATGCCGATTGCCAGTGAAAAGAAAGTCGCGGGTGGCCGCGAAGTGGAATTTCAACCGACGCCTTCGATGTCCAGTTATTTGAATGTGTTTTGCGCAGGCGAATTCGACGCGATCGAATCGGAAGTGGACGGAGTAAAGCTGCGCATCACCACCACAAAAGGAAAAGCGGAAAGCGCGCGTTATGCATTGGAAGCTACTGCGCAAATTTTGCATTATTATAACGAATACTTCGGGGTTTCTTATCCGCTGCCAAAGCTAGACCAGCTTGCGATTCCCGGCGGGTTCGGCGGCGCGATGGAAAACTGGGGCGGTATTACTTACTACGAAACGGCATTGTTATTTGATCCGGCAAACTCGTCGGCCGCGACCAAACAACGCGTTTATGAAGTGATCGCACACGAGGTCGCCCATCAATGGTTCGGTGATCTCGTCACCATGGCATGGTGGGACAATCTCTGGCTCAACGAAGGGTTCGCTTCCTGGATGGGCACGAAATGCACCGCTCGTTTTAATCCGCAATGGGAAGTCTGGCTGGAGAAAGGGATTCCACGCGATCCCGCCCGGAGGATCGGGATTGCCAAGGAACAAGCGATGGAAGGCGATGCTCGCGCCACCACCCACCCAATCCAGCAGAAAGTCGCCACCGAAGCCGAAGCCAACAGCGCTTTCGACGATATCACTTACAAAAAAGGGCAGACCTTTCTGCGCATGCTCGAAAGCTTTCTGGGCGAAGAACCCTTTCGCGATGGAATTCGGCGTTACATGCAGGCCCACAAATATTCCAACTCAATCACCGCTGATCTGTGGAATGCGTTGACCGAAGCTTCCGGCAAGCCCATTGTCGAAATTGCAGCCGGCTGGACCGAGCAGCCCGGTTTTCCCGTCGTGAATGTGAGACGGGAAGCCAATGGCAAGGTCGCGCTCTCACAAGAGCGTTTCACCATTAATTTTCGCGATAACACGGACGCCGCTTGGAAGATTCCCCTGACCTATTTTATTGATGGCCAGAGCGCGCCGGCCACGCTCTTGATGTCGGAGAAAATGGCGACGCTTGAAGATGTCCCTTCTGAGCGCGCGCTGAAACTGAACGTCGAAGGCGCGGGCAATTATCGCGTCGCATACGATGAGGCATCGTGGAAGCTGCTACTTGCGAGTTTGCCCGGGATGAACGTGCCCGATCAGGTGAATTTGCTGAGCGATGCGTGGGCGTTTGTTCAGGCTGGCCGCCAACCCTTCACCTTTTATACTGGCCTGATTGATCGGCTGCCACCGAGCACCGCACTCGGGGTTCGCGAACAAATCATCAGCGCCTTCAACTCAATCAATCAGCTCCTT
>QHRJ01000361.1 GCA_003220075.1 Verrucomicrobiota bacterium | reverse complement strand
GCCTGGGCGAGCAAAAGTTCTCGGGCGAGCTGTTTTAAGACACGGTCTTCCATTTGTAGGGCAGGCGCTCCGCCTGCCGACTTTCGGTTTGGCAACTGAGGCGGTTGCCCTACAACAGCAGAAGCGTCTTTCGCTATCGCGGTCATTTTTTGCGCAGCCGCGTGCAGATGCGAATAAATCCAGGCGTTGCTCTTATCGAGCCAGACTGCGAGGTGGCCGTTCTCGCCCCAAGTTGAAGCAGCAGGCTCGATGATCTGCTCTGTCGGATGCGTCGCCAAATATTCGCTCGGCGTGGTTAGCGAAAACTTCCGTTCGTTTGCGGTCTGGCGAATGAACTCTTCAAGGAAAACGGGTCCTTCGAACCACCAATGCCCAAATAATTCCGCATCAAATGGAGCGACAATAATCGGATCGAAACCAAATTCGCTAATTTCGCGGATTTGTTGCCAGCGCTGTTTCAGGAAATGCGTCGCATGTTTCGCGGCCGCGTGTTTGGCCGCCGCGCGATCATACAACTCTTTCTCGTTTCCACATCCGGTAATCCGGTGATATTTCACACCGGAAAATTTTCTTGTTCCGCGCGCGACTGGTCCCAGGTGTCGCATGGAAAGATCAAAACCAACGTCGCGATAAAATTCCCGATAAGCTGGATCTCCCGGATAGCCTTCGTGCGCGCTCCAGACCTGCCGACTTGCATCCGGGTCGCGCGCAAATGCCGCCGGTCCCGATGGTGTGTAACAGGGGGCGTAAATCGAGCGGCGCGGGCGCGGTTTTCCAAACAACAAGCCGT
>QHRJ01000147.1 GCA_003220075.1 Verrucomicrobiota bacterium | reverse complement strand
CCGCCCCGAGCAAAATCGCGGTTTTGTAACTCTGCACGTAAATGACGGCTTCGAGGGCGCAGCAATCCGGCTCATGCTCGCGAATCAAATGCGCTAGCCGATCACGAATCGCGACCAGACAAGCTGAAGACTTCAGGGAAGCGGCGTTATGAATGGTGCCAAAGAAAAGGGCGCGCGATTTTCCATTCTCGCCGTCAACGATCGCCACTCCGCAGTTTCGCAACGAAGCATCAATCGCTAGGACGCGCATGGCTCAATGTTGAACAAAACCGAGCGCGAGGAAAACGCAGCCAATAACACCGATAACCATACTTACCAGCCAGTAACGTCTGCGTTTCGTTAGGGCCGCAATAGCCGCGATCGCGATTGCGATTTGAAAAAAGGTTACCCCACGCGCGAAAACTTCATGCTGGTGAAAGTTTTGTTTAGCTTCCCCTTCCTTCTCACGTGCTTCTTTTTGAATTTCGCCTTGTTCTTCGGAATATTTTGCCGCCTTTTCGCGGTCCGTACCACTCGTTGAACCGGTCAGGCTCATTTTGGCATCGAGCACCGCTGCCTTGATTCCCTTGGCCTGATAAAATGCCCACTGATCAGCCGATTCGATCTGTTTCATCATTGCTTCGTTGGCGTGACTACCCGAAAGCAATCCGGCAATCGCCGCCAGCACCGCCAGAATGGCTGTGCTCAGCGCCACCCACGAGATCCATTTCTCGCCGCTCTGTTCTGCATGACGGTGAATCTCTTCGTGCAAATGTTCGAGCGGGACGTCGGCTTCCTCCATCAACTCAGTCTAAAATCGCGAGCCGTTCGTTCAAGATTGAATCGACAACCACTACGGCTCACCCTTAATTGCGAACAATGGAAGCGACGGCCCGTGCGGACACATCGCCAGTCGCAACGAACGCCGTTTCAACGGCTTTTCCCATTAGCTGAGGGTCGAAACGCAACAGGCGGGAAGGTAAGCCGTTAAAACGGCTCGTCTCCATTGTCGGGGACAAGCACCGGCCTGAAGGCCAATGTGAATAAAATAACCGATAACGATTACGTCTCGATCTGGTCTTTATAGGCGGCTGCGCTCTGCAGATTTTTCAGATCGTCGGCGTTATCGATTTTGAGCGCGAAAATCCAGCCTTCGCCGAATGGATCACTGTTGATCAGAGCAGGGTTATTGGTTAGCGCTTCGTTCGCTTCCACTACCGTGCCTTTAACCGGTGCGTAAATGTCGCTCGCAGCCTTGACCGATTCCACCACCGCCACCGGCGCCTTTGCTTCCACGCTCGCGCCAACTTTGGGTAGTTCGACAAAAACAACATCGGTCAACTCGGCTTGGGCGTGATCAGTGATTCCCACCCGGATATTCTCGCCTTCGCGCCGAATCCATTCGTGACTTTTTGTGTAAAGGAGATCCTCGGGAACGTTCATGATTGTTTTTTGTAAAGCGGTTTCTTCTCGATCGTCGCCGGAAATTTTTGTCCGCGGATTTCCACTTCCAGCGGCGTCCCGATCTTCGCGGACGCGGCCGAGACATACCCCATTCCGATGCCAATGTTCAAGCTCGGCGAAAGGGTGCCACTGCTAATCTCGCCAACGCGGTTCTCCCCGCTGAACAGAGAATAATGCGGACGCGGCGGCGGACCCTTTCCATTCATCTTAAATGCGATTAGTCGCTCGCGCGCACCGTTGGTTTTCGTTTCCAGCGATTTTTCGCGTCCGGTGAAATTTGGTTTCTCCAAATCGACGAAGAATCCGAGTCCGGCCTCGATCGGATTGCGATCGGCTGAGAGATCGGAGCCGTTGAGCGGGTAACACATTTCCAGTCGCAAGGTATCGCGCGCGCCCAAGCCACACGGTTTTGTCCCGAATTTGGCACCGCGTTCTAAAACAAGATTCCAGAACTTTGCCGCGTCGCTCGCGCGGAAAAAAACTTCTACGCCGTCTTCGCCGGTGTAACCGGTGCGCGCGATCGAAACCGGCATTTCTGCAATGACGAAATCGATAACGTGATTTCGTGCCGGAAGCTCCACATTCTGCCCCAACAAGTCATGGAAGAGATCGACCACGCGCGGTCCCTGAATGGCGACGCCTCCGAAATCCGCGCTGCGATTTTTCAGCTGACAAGGAGAAGCGGCGGCTCCCAAACCGCCGGGGCGAGAGCGCTCTTTCTTGAGGTGGCTTTCGAGCCACGCAAAATCTTCCTCAATCTTCGAGGCATTGACGACGAGCAGAAATTCCGCTTCGCCGATTCGATAGAGAATCAAATCATCAATGACGCCGCCGTTATCATTGAGGAGAAAAGTGTATTGCCCCTGACCGACGTCCAACTTCGCCACATTATTGGTCAACATGGCATTGAGCCAGTCGCGCGCGCCATTTCCGGAGACGATGAACTGTCCCATGTGCGAAATATCGAAAATTCCGACGGCGTTTCGGACGGTCTGATGTTCGTCTACAATGCTGGTGTATTGCACCGGCATGAGCCAGCCGCCGAATGGTACCATTCGCGCTCCCAGCCGCACGTGTTTCTGGTAAAGCGGCGTTTTTTTCCCGGCAGCGCTGCTCACGCGGCCAAGCTAGATGGTGACGAAATCAGCGCAAGCTTGCGAAACCGCCTGTAGGGCGGGCATTCCTGCCTGCCGAACGAATTAATGCCGGCAAGCGGAAACGCTTGCCCTACACTTTTGAAAATCGGCCTCCGCGAGCGCTTCGGTGAACCGCCCCTACCTTGAAAACGCAATGCACGCCCTTTACGCTGCCGCGAACTATGGCTTGGCTGGACAAACTCGAACGGCGCATCGGTTTTCTCGCTATTCCCGGTTTGCTCCGTTACGTCGGCTTTCTCACTGCGCTCGTTTTCGTGCTCGAGAAAGTGAATCCGGGTTACCTGCGATTACTCGACCTCGATCCTGTCGCAGTTATGCACGGCGAAGTCTGGCGGCTGGTCACTTATATTTTCATTCCGCAAATGGCGAGCATGCTGCCATTACCCGATTGGGTGAACGTCGCTTTTTACATTCTCTTTCTCTGGTGGATGGGTAACGGGCTCGAATCAGCCTGGGGTGCTTTTAAGCTCACCATTTTCTATTTGCTCGGGATGATCGGCACCACCGTCGCAGCCTTTTTCTTCGGTGCCGCTTTTTCAAATTTGATGCTGACCACTTCGCTTTTTTTCGCTTTCGCTCGTTTTTACCCTGATCTTGTTATCTATTTTGCCTACATCCTGCCGTTAAAGGTGAAATGGATCGCCTGGTTTTCGGCTGCGGTTTTGCTCCTGCAAGTCGTCGTCGGTTCGATGCAATTTCGCGCTGCCGCGATTTGCGCGATGGTGAATTATTTGATCTTTTTCGGCCCCGCCATCATCCACGATGCCCGCCACCGCCGTGAAATAACGGCCCGTCGTCGTCGTTTTGAAATGCAAAACCGCGAAGCGGAAGCGGAGGCATTGCATCGTTGCGCGATTTGTGGAGCGACGGAAGTGACGGACCCGAATCTCGAGTTTCGAGTGGCGCGCAACGGCGAAGAATATTGTCTGCCGCATTTGAGTCAGGCGAAGGCGACGACATAGGTGGGATCGGCCGCTCCGTCGGGCGACGATGCCAAATCAAGACGGCTTTGCCGCCATTTTTCATTCGGGTAGCGCGCGCGTCTCGCGTGCTGGCGACGACGTCCCGTCGTCGCGAACTTTTAGTGTTATAGCTGCCCCGAACGTTTTCGGGGCAGGAGCCGAGAAAAATAAACTCTGCCCCAAAGCGTTCGGGGCAGCTACAACACGCAAGATGCGCGTACGCCTTGACCGGTCTACCACACTGCATGGAAGCTAGCGCGATGGCCGACAAAAACGCTCTCCTCATTCCAGAACAAGGCTGGCATTGTCTCCACCTTTTTTACCGGATCGATTTCGCGCAATGGCAGTTGCTCAGTGGCGATGAACAGCGCATGGCCAAGATCGCGCTGTCCGAGATCGTGCAGGAAATCCGCGCCACAGAAAGGACGCAGTTACTCACACTCAGCATCGTTACGCCGAAAGCCGATCTCGCCTTCATGCTGATCACGCCCGACCTGCATGCGGCGAATTTTTTTGAAAAACGCCTCAATCTTTCTCTGGGCGCCAGCGTGCTGGAACCGGTCTACAGTTACCTTTCGCTGACCGAAGAAAGCGAATATACCACCACCGCCGAGCAATACGCCGACACGCTCGCACGCGAGCAGAATTTAAAACCAGGCACGGGGGAGTTCGACGCCGCGATGAAAACTTTCGCAGAACGGATGGCGCATTATCGAGAGGAACGCGTTTACCCCACACTGCCCGATTGGCCGTTGGTCTGCTTTTACAATATGAGCAAACGTCGTGGCGAACAGCGGAACTGGTATGCCTTACCATTTGAGGAGCGCCGCAAATTGATGGGCGGCCACGCCAAAGTTGGTCGCGAATTTTCCGGCAAAGTGAAACAGCTCATTACCGGCTCGACTGGACTCGACGACGCCGAATGGGGCGTGACGCTTTTTGCGCGCGACACTTTCCAGATTAAGAAAATCGTTTACGAAATGCGTTTCGATCCCGTAAGCGCGGAGTACGCGGATTTCGGTGAATTTTTTGTCGGCATTCAGTTGCCGCTCGATGAATTGTTCCGCCGGCTGCAATTGTAAAGCGTGCTCCTAATCGCCCTCGTAATCGATTGAACGAGCACGATTACGATTACGAGCACGATTTGAAAGGATGGGTGACAGAGCGGTCGATTGTGCACGCCTGGAAAGCGTGTGTGCCGCAAGGCACCAGGGGTTCGAATCCCCTCCCATCCGTTCACTCCTCCTCTTAATCTTACTCCTATTCGTATTCCTAATCCGATTAACGCGGATGACGCAGATATCAGGGATCGAATGAGAGACGCTGAGAACCGGAATTTGAAGCAATCCGTTTAATCCGCAGTCCAATCTTACGTGTCAGCGCAAGTCGCGCCTGCTCATAACCTGCAAATCCTGCCGCACTTTTACGATGTGCGCGCGCGGCACAACCCCGCGAAGATTTGCCCCCGGATAAATGATGCAATCTCGGCCGATGACCGTGCCGGGATTGACGACCGCGTTGCAACCGATCTCGGTTCGGTCGCCGATGATAGCGCCAAATTTTGTCAGTCCGGTCGCAATGGTGCGGTCGTCGGCGCTGACGGAAATTTCGCGGTGATCGAGTTTTACATTCGATAAAATCACGCCCGCGCCCAGATGCGCGCGAAATCCTAAAATGGAATCGCCCACATAATTGAAGTGGGGCACCTGCGCTTCATCGCAAAGAATGCAATTCTTGAACTCGCACGAGTTCCCCATCACGACACCGTCGCCGACGATGACATTTTCGCGCACGTAACACCCGCTGCGCACATGGCATTTTTCGCCGATCCAAGCCGGTCCTTTTATGACGGCGCCTTGTTCGACGATGGTACCGCTACCGATGAAGACGGTATTGCTGATGAACGGTTTTCCCATCAACTGTCCCAGCACTGCGGGTTTCAAACGAAATTGCAGATAACTCGCGATTTGTTTGAGCGCGTCCCAAATGAAGCGCTGATTCTCGAAAAGTTTGGCGTGGGTCGTGTGCTCGAGTGCAATGAACTCGGCGGGCGCGAATTCTTCTTCAGGGCTTAATGCCGACACGGCGGGTAATTTTCTGTCCGTCTTTGGTATCCCGCACTTCCCAACCGCGGGCGTTTAATTCCCGACGCAATTCATCGCTTTTTTGCCAGTCGTTGGCAAGTCTGGCGAGACGACGCGCTTCGGCCAGCGTTTCGATCTCCGCTGGCAACGCCATCGTTTGCATGGCCTCGAGCGCCACCACCTGATTGATCTTCTCCCACCATTGCAGCCATGCTTTTGCCGCATCGGCGTCGAGTTCATTCGCGTCCATCGCGCGATTGGTTTCGCGAATCGACTCGAACAAAATGCCGAGAGCGCCGGAAATATTAAGATCGTCATCGAGCGCGGATTGAAAGTCGTCGGTCGGGGCGGGTCCCGCTCGCTTTCCTGGCGAAACGTTCGCGCTCGTTTCGCGCA
>QHRJ01000146.1 GCA_003220075.1 Verrucomicrobiota bacterium | reverse complement strand
TGCCTTCCTCGGTGTCGCGGAAATCTTCGCGCAAAATGCAGGACGCATTGGTGAAGTGCACCACATAATCGCGAAAGAAAAGATTGTTCTCGATAACATGCCTCACGAGTGCGCCCAGAAACGCGATGTCTCCGCCGGCGCGGATCGGCACCCAGATGTCGGCCAGCGCACTGGTGCGCGAAAACCTTGGATCAACATGAATAATAGTCACCCCGCGCTCTTTTGCTTTCATGACCCAGCGAAAACCCACCGGGTGTGCTTCAGCCATGGAGGAGCCTTCGATTAAAATGCAATCGGCGTTAGCCAGATCTTGTTGCGCAGTCGTAGCTCCGCCCCGGCCGAAGGAGGTGCCCAGACCGGGCACCGTGCTGCTATGTCATATCCGCGCCTGGTTGGATATGCAGACCATCCCCAGGCCAAGAGTGAAAAGTTTTCGGATAAGATAGTTTTCTTCGATATCGAGCGTGGCGCCGCCGAGATGACAGATCGCGGTCGTGTGATTGATCGTCATGCCGTCTTTTTTGTGGACGAAGGTGCGCTTGCGTGATTCCCAAACGCGATCGGCCAGCATGTCCAGCGCGCGATCCAATGAAATTTGCGTCCACTCTTTCGCACGCGGGGCGCGATATTTCATTTTCGTCTCCCGGCGACTGTGGGTAAGTAATTGATAAGAAGCGGCGCCTTTCGGGCAAAGGTTCCCCTGGCTGATGGGGCTTTCCGGATCGCCTTCGATCGAAATCAGTTTGCCATCCTTGTGATAAATCAGCTGCCCGCAGCCCACGCCGCAGTACGGACAAACCGAGCGCGCCACCTGCGCATCGTCAATCCGCGCGTGCATCGCGCGCGTTTTGTCCGACATCGATTCGAGACCCGTCCCGTCTTTGTGCTCGCGTATCTGCCGGATGAGCGGCCATCTCGACAGCAAATCAGCGAGAGGGGACATCACACATGCATCGCGCGCTGAGACGCGCGTGGTTGCTGAAAAATTCTGTCGGTAGAGAAGTTCAAAAAAGTACCTGTAAGCGCAGCAGCAGCTCGTCGAATTGATCGTCGCCGAATTGCGGATGGGCTTCGCGAAAATCCGACCATGTGTGTACGTAATCGGCCATCACTTTCACATTGTCGCCATGAACGTAATAATTCAGACCGCCCGTGATGGATTCGATGCCGTCGCTGCCGAATTGTCCCGGATTGAGATGCTCCCATTTAGCGACTGCCTGCAATTTTTTCGGCAACAGAAAATAACTACCTTGCACATAAAAGCCGTTAGCTTCGAAATCGTTGAAAGCGCCATCGCGCGAACGCACTTTCTCATCGAGATACTCACCGATGAGATCGAATAGGCCGATCTTGAGCCAGACGTCAAAGCTGTAGGCGTGTCGCTCGTCTGGGCCGGCGATGGTAAAGGAAGTGAGTGAACCGTCGGGATTGACTTTCAGGTTGAGCGTCGGCGCGATGTTGGTGCCGGTTTCGTCGCGGCTGAAGAGATAATCGCCGCCGAGTTTTAAGCTCGCTTCCTGTCCCATGACTCGGCCTTTGAAGGGCAGCAGTTCCAGCCGGGCAACGTACATAAATTCGTTGTTATCGTTATTGTTGAAATTGCGCCCGTTGCCGTTGAACACTCCCGCGTAGTAGGTCACGAGATCCTTTTCATCTGGCAGGACATTGGTCAGTGGCTTGCCCCAAAGTTGCACCCCGATCTGGCGCTCCGGCGTGAGCGCGCCCGTCGGCAAACTGCGTTCGATTGTAAAAATCTGCGTGTCCGGCGTTATCTGCTCGAGACCGAAGGGCGCCTTCCATTGTCCCACCTTCAAGTTCATTTCCGGAATCCCGTGCCAGTTAATGAAAATATCGGTGCCGGAGAATTCAGTCCGGTTCGAATTGGTCACGGTGGTCACTTTGCCGGTCGTCACGTCGACGCTCTTCAATGCCGTGATCGCGGCGTCGCTCTGTTCCAAATCGCCCTCAATTTTGAAGTCGAATTGCTCGGCGAAATCGCCCGTCAAAGTAATGCGGGCGCGGCGCAGTCGAATCCGATCCTTCAATGCCGTTGCGCCGAAACGGCCTTCGAAGGCGGAGACATCGCCACTTTCAACATTCGCCTGAATATATCCGCCGAGGGTGAGCTTGTACTCCGAGCCGCCGGGGTGCACATCTACAGGCGGCGGCGAGGGCGCGGTAAACACAGCTTTATTGGCGTTTCCCGCCACAGCCTTTTCTTCCGGCTTTGCCAAAATCGGAGCGAACGGACCACTCTTGGCCTTGAGTTGGTGCACTTCTTTTTCCAGCTCGGCGTTGCGCTCTTGCAGTTGCCGAACTGCTTTCTCGAGATTTTGCAGCCGCTCACTATCAGATGGTGGATCGGCCGCACGCAGAGGCAAAACCATCCCGGTGGAAAAAACAATTGTGAAACCCACCGCAACCGCGTTTGAAAATTTCATGAGGATTAATTAAGGATGAGTACGACGATTAAGCGTCGGGAGGCCCAACGTAAAGACAAAATAAAACCACCCTCCTTCAGGGGGCGTTGGGGTTGTTCATAACGCGCTTTGTTTTCCCCGCTTCGAAACGCGTCCCCGTGCACGATGAAAACTACTGGCTGGTCGCAATTCCCCGTCAGTGGGCGGTTGGAGGATTTTCCCATCCCTCTTTCGAAATAGAATGTGGCTTCGCCCTAGTCGGCTACGGGTCAAAACGTGGCACGGGCCGGCAGGTTTTCTTCAATCCCTGCGATCAACTCAGGGAGGCTGATCGGCTTGGCCAAAAATGGATGCCCGTGGATCTGCAGGCCCGGCCTTCCTTCGGCCTTCGTCACAAGAGCCGTTAGAAAGACAATCGGTATTCTATGCAGTGTCGGATCGGATTGAACCCGGGCGGCGACTTCGCCACCATCCGTTTCTGGCATTGCGATATCGAGGAGGATAAGGTCCGGCTTAAGGTTCTGGGCTGTTTGATGAGCTTTGCTCGCGTCGTTCTCTTCACAGACGAAATAGCGGCCAGTCGTTTCCAGCGCGCGCTTGGCCGAGTAAGTAAAGTCGCGGTTGTTATCGATGATCAAGATGCATGGCTTTTTGACCGCTTCCGCGGCCTCTAGAAAGAACTTTGCTTCGATTGTTCTGTTCATGATTTTCCACGACATTTTGTCGCCCTCATTCCTAACCGATCGGCCGGCTAAAGAGCCACGCGCCCAGAAATGAGATGATTAGACCGATTAACGGACTGAGCATGGTGAACCAAAGAGCTACGTTGGTAACTAGAGGACCATGCGTTTGTATATCGGTTCTCATTTATCTTTCTAAGCTGTGAACAGGAGGTCCGCCGGGTCTTCTTTCTTGCTAAGGGCGCGGCGCAGCTTCGCCAGCGCAATGTTCTGCAATTGGCGAATTCGCTCGCGCGTCACCCCGAAATCCTTGCCCACGTCTTCCAGCGTCTTCGGCTTTCCACCGTTGAGACCGAAACGTTGAGCGATGATTTTTTTCTCGCGTTTGTCGAGCACTTCGAGAAGCCCGTCCATCTCGTGGAGCAAATTCTTGTCGCGCAGCAATTCGAACGGTGTTTCCGCGTCCTCGTCGCGGATTACTTCACTGAACTCGGCTGAATCATCGTCCCCAATTGTGGCGTCGAGCGAAGTCGGGCGCATACCGAGACTTTTTAATTGTGCAACCTTTCCGCTGGCGATGCCGATTTCCTCGCCAAGTTCCTCATCGGTCGGCTCGCGACCGAGCTCATCGCTCATCTGCAACGAAACACGGCGCGCCTTCGCGATCTTATCGACCAGATGCACGGGGAGCCGAATCGTTTTGCTCTGATTGGCCAGAGCGCGCTTGATTGACTGTTTGATCCACCACGCCGCATACGTGCTTAGCTTGGCTCCTTTCGTCGGATCGAACCTCTCGACCGCCTTAGTCAGTCCGATGTTTCCCTCGGAGATCAGGTCGAGCAGCGCCAGACCGAGATTGGCGTAATCATGCGCAATGGTGACAACGAGCCGTAAATTCGAGAGAATCATCCGCTCGCGCGCCGCCACGTCGCCCTTCTTAATTTTTCCTGCGAGCTCGATCTCTTGTTCCGGGGTCAAGAGAGGAATTTGCCCGATCTCTTTCAGGTACCTTTCGAGTCCCGTATCGCGTTCATTCATGACTAGAACGTATTCGACGGAGCGAATCTGCTGCCATTGCGCAAGCGTGGGATTTTGCGGTGCCACCTATGAGTTGGTGGCGGCTACCTCTTTGGAGATAGGCTCAACTCTGCTTAATTGCGCGCTTCTGCCAGCGTTATGTCAATCACCCGGGCGGCGATGTGTCACACGCCCATGGTGAGAACGACGCGGAAGCGCACCTTGCCGCTGTGCATTTGTTCGTAAGCCTCCGCCACGCGGCTGAGCGGATATTTCTCGATCATCGGGTGCACGCCGGTCAAGGCACTGAATTCTAATGTATCCTGCGAATCCTTGGCAGTGCCGGAGTACCAGCCAGCGACTGATCGCCTTCCTGCAATCAATGACATCATGCTTACTGCCAGCGGTTCGTTAGGCGCGGCGGGCACGAGTAGTTTGCCACCGGCCGATAATCCATCCACCAATGTGGAAATCGCTTTTGCGTTTGGTGCCGTCGCCAGAATCACCCGCGCCCCGCCAAGCTTCTGCAATTCCGCCACCACATCGCCGGCGTCCGAATCAATGTAATGATGCGCCCCAAGTTTTTTGGCCAGCGGTTCCTTGTCCTTTCCTCGGCCCAGCGCCACGGTTTTGAATCCCATCTGCCGAGCGTACTGAACTCCGAGATGTCCCAGACCGCCGATGCCATGCACGGCCACGAGTTCGCCGCCGCGCGCGCCCGAATTGCGGAGCGCGTTATAGACAGTAACGCCCGCGCACATGAACGGCCCTGCTTCCTCCGCCAGCAATTCATCGGGAATCGCAGCCAGAGTTGCCGCCGGTGCAATCATGTACTCGGCATACCCGCCATCGAAGTCGAAACCTGTGACTTTGCGATTGACGCACATGGCAAAATCCCCGCGCTTGCACTGTGCGCAGACAAAACAATGTCCGCCATGCCAGCCTACGCCGACGCGCTGACCTTTCTTCCATTCAACAACATTGCCGCCGACCGCATCGATGCGTCCCGCGATTTCATGACCCGGCACCCGAGGATACTGGAGCCCTGGCCAGAAACCCTCTTTGACAAACAA
The DNA here is from genome assembly GCA_003220075.1 of Verrucomicrobiota bacterium. Lineage (GTDB taxonomy): Bacteria > Verrucomicrobiota > Verrucomicrobiia > Chthoniobacterales > UBA10450 > AV69. The sequence continues at coordinate 2,351 of QHRJ01000146.1, read as the reverse complement.
ATCGCTGTGGCAAATTCCGCACGCCTCCACTTTCACCCGAACCTGACCAGAGCCCGGCTCTGGAATGTCGCGCTCGACCAATTCCCAATCTCCGCCAGGCTTGGCGATCTGCGCCGCCTTCATCTTCCCGCTCATAAAATACTCGGTTGGTTTACGAGATTGTACCTGCCCATTGTCAAACGACTATTCTGCGTCTTTGGGATTGTCCAATACCACCGGCGAGGTAATTCATGATCCCTCGTTCGAGGGAGATATCCACGCTGGATTGCAACGAATTTCCCAAACCTGGTTTGCTGGCAAGATCATGCGCGCATGAAATTCTGGGCTTGGGACGAAAAGAATCTTCCTTCGATCACACACGCGATCCGCACAGCCGTCGCTGCTACCGGGTCAGTCATCATCGCGCGGCTCGTGCAAATGCCCGAGGCCTACTGGGCTGCGATCGCGACATTGGTCGTCATGCAATCCACTCTTGGCGCGACGCTGACACTCTCGTTCGAGCGGATCGTAGCCACTGCCGTGGGCGCGTCAGTAGGAGCGCTCGAGGCAAATTTTTTTGGCGCAAACCTCGTCGCATTCGCGGTCGCAATCGTTCTCATCGGATTGCTCTCGATCGCGTTTCGTCTGGAGAAGACCGCATATCGCTACGCAAGCATTACCCTCGCCATCATCGTTCTGATTCCGCGTTCGGCTCCGGCGTGGATTATCGCGTTGCACAGGTTTCTTGAAGTCTCAGTCGGAATCATCGTGGCTCTCGCCGTCGTCGCGCTGTGGCCGGAATATCAACCAAGCGCAGCAAAGAGCGCAGACAAATAGGCAAGCGTCGCTATTTCTTCGTCTAGCGGAAAAGGTTAACTTTCGCTAGATCGACAATTTCATCGCCGCGTCCGCTGAGAACTGCTTTGAGCATGAACAGGCCAAAGCCAGTTGCTTGCTCCAAACCCGATCGTCGGCGGGATCGACAACTCTATAATCCGAGTTCGCTTAAGCCAGGATGCGCATCAGGACGGCGGCCAAGCGGCCAATGATATTTTCTCTCCGACTCTTTGATCGGAAGATCGTTGATGGATGCGTGGCGAAAACGCATCAAGCCATAGTCATCAAACTCCCAGTTCTCATTCCCGTAGGAGCGGAACCAATTCCCCGAGTCATCATGCCATTCGTAGGCGAAGCGGACGGCAATACGATTTCCGGTGTAAGCCCAGAGCTCTTTGATTAACCGGTAGTCCAGCTCTTTCGCCCATTTGCGTTTCAAGAATTGGATGATTTCCTCTCGTCCACTCGGAAACTCGGCCCGGTTTCGCCAGCGCGAATCGATCGTGTAAGCGAGTGCGACCTTTTCCGGATCACGGGAATTCCATCCATCTTCGGCCAAGCGAACCTTCTGAATGGCGGTTTCCCGAGAGAACGGAGGGAGCGGAGGACGGCTCGCTTCGTCTGGTTGAGTTTTTGCTTCGCGACCCAGCATTTGTTGATCAGTCACCAACATCTCCTTTGGTTTGTTTTTGTCACCTCACGATATCGATCATCATGAGAACTCGGCCAATTACCGTCTGCGGGGTTTTGTCATACCACCAATGAGGTAGTGCCCGCTCCCTCTTTCGAGATAGGGAGAGATTCCGCTGCGTTCTCCGTTATTCTTCTCGCCATCGCGCTGAGCGCAGCGCTCATTTTGCTCACGACCGGTTCTGCGTTGGCTACGCCGTGTCGCTGCGCGATCCAGCTCGGTTCGTTATACGACAGCCATGTTGTCCCGGACGCATCTTCCCAAACGAGCGCCTTCAATGGCAGGTCGATTCCGACGGTTTGCGCCGATTGCATCAAGGGCGTGCCGCCGCGGGCGTTACCGAAGATGATGAGCTCAGTCGGTCGTAACTCGAGACCCGCCGCCGCCGCGCCTGCGGCATGATCGATTCGCTCAAACACTTTCATCCCATGTGCTCGAATCTCGGCTTCCAATCGGTTCATCGTCTCCTTTGGTCCGAACCTGCTTCGTATGCTCGTTAATCCTTCCATATCGCTCTCTTATTTTATCGGAAGCGAATCTTCGCCATCATGCCTTTGTCCTCGTGCTTCAAAAGATGGCAATGGAAGAGCGACATCCCGCGAATGATTGGATCGGTAAAATCCATCACTAAGTCCACGGGACTGCCATAGGGGACATTTACCGTATCGACCCATTTCGGATCGTTCACTGACTTTCCGTCGACGGAATACACCAGGAAGTGAACTTGATGGATGTGAAAGGGATGCACTTCTTTGGTTGAGTTTAGTACACGCCAGTGCTGCAGCGAACCGACATCTACTGTCAGCATGGGGCCGGAATTCATTTCGAATTTCTTGCCATTTAT
>QHRJ01000069.1 GCA_003220075.1 Verrucomicrobiota bacterium | reverse complement strand
TGGCGTATCAGGGGCGGCGGCTCGGTGACATCAGCGCGGAGATTGAGGAGGAAGCGACGCGCAACCAACTCAATGTCGTGCGCGAGTTTGTCGGCCACGGCGTGGGACGAAAACTTCACGAAGAACCGCAGATTCCAAATTATGGAAAGCGTGGGAGCGGGCCGCGACTTAAGGCCGGGATGACACTGGCCATTGAGCCGATGATTAATTTGGGATCCGGCGCCGTCAGATTACTCGATGACGGCTGGACGGCCTGCACCGCCGATGGAATGCCATCGGCGCATTTTGAGCACACGGTCTTAATTACAAATGAGGAGCCAGAAATTTTGACATGGCGCGGAAAGACGCAATTGAAGTAGAAGGCAGGGTGGTCGAGCTCCTGCCGAACACGATGTTTCGGGTGGAATTGCCCAATGGCCACCCGGTCCTGGCTCATATTTCGGGAAAAATGCGGCTGCACTTCATTCGCATCTTGCCAGGAGACAAAGTTATGCTAGAGATTTCGCCCTACGATTTGTCGAAGGGGCGAATTACCTATCGCCACAAGTAAACCCGCGGATACGTCTCGCGGTTTTCGTCTCGTGGAAAAAAATGAAAGTACGGCCATCAGTAAAAAGACTTTGTGAATCTTGCAAGATTGTGAAGCGCAAGAACGTAGTGCGCGTGATCTGCAAGAATCCGCGCCACAAGCAGAGGCAGGGGTAGGGATGGAGTAATGGAGTATTATAATGGGACGATCTAACGATTTAACGATTTAACGAATATAATGCCACGACTACTTGGAGTTGAAATTCCGGCGGATAAACGCATCGAAGCGTCGCTCACCTATATTTACGGGATCGGGCCGTCGATCGCGAAGCGCATTCTCGATCAGACCAATATCGATCCGAATCTGCGCGCGAAAAATCTTACCCCGCAACAATTGAACGAAATTATTCATTCGATCACGAGCAACAAGATCGCGATCGAAGGCGATCTGCGCCGTGAAACGCAGGGCAACCTCAAGCGATTGCAGGCGATCAATTGTTATCGCGGGATCCGGCATCGACGTGGCTTGCCCGTTCGTGGCCAGCGCACCAGCACGAACGCGCGCACCCGCAAAGGTCCGCGCAAAACCGTCGGGGTCATCCGCAACAAAGACGCCAAAGCAGGGAAAGTTTAATGGCTGAACCAACAAAACCGGCGGAAGACGCTGTAAAGAAACCAAGGCCGCCCAAGGCTGATGCGAAAGAAGCGGCGCCAAAACCCGAGGCAACAGAAGTCCAGGGCGAAGCAGCCAAAGCCGACGCATCACCTGCGGTATCGGTTGCCACTCCGGTTGAGCCGAAGAAAAAGGCTGCGCCGAAGGGAAAAAGAGAGGAAGCGGCTGCTCCTGCTGCGGCGCCCGCGGAGAACCTTTCCCTTAGCCCGGATAGCGTCGAGCAACCGAAGATAGTCAAAGCGAAGGGCAGCAAAAACATTCACAACGGCGTCGCGCACATTCTCGCGACATTCAACAACACCATCGTCACGATCACCGACATGAAAGGCAACGTCATCGGGTGGTCGAGTGCGGGCAAAGTTGGATTCAAAGGCTCGCGTAAAAGTACCGCCTACGCTGCGCAAATGGTGGCGCAGGATGCTTCGCGGCAGGCCATGGGCCATGGTCTCAAGGAAGTTGAAGTGTTGGTCAAAGGTCCGGGAGCCGGGCGTGAATCTGCCGTGCGCGCTTTGCAAGCGATCGGTCTCGAGCTGACCGTGATCCGCGACGTAACCCCAGTGCCACACAACGGCTGCCGCCCGCCAAAACAGCGTAGAGTGTAGAAGCAGTTAAATTGTTAAAAATGTTACAAAATTAAAAAGGGCAATAATTCCACAATTTAAGATCGAACATCTGGCGTCTTCACGTTTTAACGATTTAACCTTTTAACTCCTCAACGTTTCCCATGGGCAGATACACCGGACCAAAAACCAAAGTTAGTCGCCGCTACGGCGTGCCGCTTTTCGGGCCATCGAAATCGCTCGAGCGGAAAAATTATCCGCCCGGGATGCATGGGCCTAAAGGTTCGCGAAGGAAACAATCCGATTACGCCATTGCGCTTGGTGAGAAACAAAAGCTGCGTTACCAGTACGGACTGCTGGAACGACAATTCCGGCGGATTTTCCAGAACGCATTGCGCAAACGCGGCGTGACCGGCGAAACGCTTTTGCAATTGCTCGAGACCCGCCTCGACAACGTCGTCTTTCGTCTGGGCCTGGCCAATACCCGCAGCGGCGCGCGTCAGCTCGTTTCCCACGGCCACGTGCTGGTCAATGGACGGACGGTGAATATTTCATCCTATAACGTGAGAGCCGGCGACGAAGTTTCGGTGAAAGACAAACCCAAGACGCGACAACTGGCGCTGCGTAACCTGGAGCTGACCCAAATCGTTCCAGTTCCCGATTGGCTGACGGTCGATCGCGATGCCCTCAAAGGCAAAGTCGCCCGCATTCCTTCCCGGGAAGAGATCCAACCGATGGTCAACGAACAGTTGATCGTCGAGTTGTATTCGCGCTAACCGTAGCGGCGCCCTGTGGGCGCCCCGAGACGGTTGCAATGGGCCCGAATTGGGCAACGGCGGTCATAGACCGCCGCTACAGCTGCAGAGGAACTCGAGGGCTTTATCGTAGCTTCGGCGTTCGAGAAAATGGGCCAGCCGCTGGGGGATGGGGCGGGGGAGCGCTGCAACCAGTGTTTCGATACGCTCGGAAACGTCGCGCAAGCGCTTGAGATGCTGTTCCGGATTACGCCGACTCTCTTCATCGGAAATAATTTTCAATCGTTCTCGCAAGGCTTCGGCCAATTCGCTTTCCGCTTTCGTCATCGGTTCTAGGAAAAGTTATGGGTTGGGACGAGCGGAAGCTCGTCCCTCTGTCTGCTCTTTGTTCTCATCGCCATTAAGGAAAGCTTGAAACTCCCGGCGGTTTAGCGCAAGCGTCTGCCGTGAGCGAAAAACGGATTCTTGTCGTTGATGACGATACTTCGCTCACTCGCCTGATCAGCGAAGCGTTGAGGAGCCGGTTTCGTTGCGAAGTCGATGCCACGCCCAATCCAGAGTACGGCTTTGAGCTAGCGTTGAAAAAGCGTTACCGGGTTTTCGTTTTTGATTTCTCCATGCCGATGATTGACGGCGCAATGCTCTTCACCCTCATCGGCAAGGTTTATAATCATGTGAATCCGCCAGTAGTCGTTCCACCGTTGATCCTGATTTCGGGCCGCGGCGATGAAGCGCGCGCCCAAGAGTTGATGAAAGAAGCCGGGGTGCGCGGTTTTTTGCCAAAGCCGTTCGCAATGAATCGGCTGATGGAGAAGATCACTGAAGTCGCGCCGGATTTGGAGGTTGCGGACGGAGAGTCAACTTTCGTAAAGATTGGGGACTAATTGTGCCGCGTTCAGGGACGAGCAGAAGCTCGCCCCTCGGTGACGAGATCGACCTGACGCGCGTGCCATTCCGAATCCGCCATCATTTGTCATGCTTCCGCCGCGACCGAAAATCTCAGTGCCCTCACTGCTGCTTGCGCGTGCATCTCTCCCAGCGGGACAGAAAGGGAGAGGAGCAAACAGGTCGCGGATATCCTGGGAGTCAGGGCGGGAGACCGTACGCGAAGCGCCTGGTGAGGGAGAAGTTTCGCCAGAGCTCGAGTCGGCCGGCGGAGAGTCAACGGTTCCGCCGGCGGGACAGTAGCGAATCGACAGGGTGGAGTGATGTAGTAGTGGAGTAATGGAGCGGACAAGTCGCGCAGAAGCGCGTCCTTCCGTTCAACTTTCTCCCAACTCGGCCAGTAATTGTCGCCGGGCTTCGATCCAATCGGAATTGGCGTCGCCCGGAATTGCAAGGCGCTCCCGTTGTTCGGAAATGAAATAGGCGCGAATGCGAATCGCTTCGTCGCTGACGTGCGATTTTTCTTTTTTTGTCGCCGCCGTCCTGCGCATCGTCGCTTTCCGCGGTGAAGTGGGTTTCTTGGCTGCGGGTTTCGCAGCATTTCCATTAAGGGTCGTCCCGTCGGGTGACGCCTTCTCTTTTTCGCTGATTTTTGCTTTCTTTGGCATGGGTTAAACAGATATCGCTTTACCCGGCCGAGTTGGATTCGCAAGCCGTTTTCGCAAAGAATTGGCGTGAACTCGACCCTTCGCTAGCATTCGCCATGCGGTCTTTTGTTTTTCGCTGGCTGACAACAACGGTAGCCGTAATGGTGGCGGCGTCGGTCCTTCACGGAATTCGCTACGATTCCGTCGGTTCACTAATTGGCGCCGCCTTGCTCCTCGGCATCCTGAATGCTTTTGTGCGGCCCGTGCTTCTAATTTTAAGCGCGCCGCTGATCCTGCTGACGCTGGGACTCTTTATTCTGGTGATCAACGGATTGTTGCTGTGGTTTGTGCCTAACATCGTCTCTGGCTTTCACGTGGATAATTTTGGCAGCGCTTTCTGGGGTGCGATTGTCATCGGACTTGTATCCTGGATGCTGAGCGCATTCTTCCGTGGCAGCGACGGCCGCGTTCATGTCTTGACGCACCACACTCAAATCAAGCGCGTGCAAGGTCGCGTGATCGAACCGGGAGATCCCTCATGACTTATTGCCTGGGCATGCTTTGCCGCACCGGCGCTGTTTTCTTGTCCGATTCGCGCACCAGCGCCGGCATGGATAACATCACCATGCGCAGCAAGATGCGGGTTTACGAAAAACCGAGCGAGCGGGTCATTTGTATCATGACCTCGGGCAACCTTTCCCTCACTCAGGCCACCCTCGCGTTGATCGACGACGATTTGGTTCTGGCGAACAATGAACCGGCGAGCGAGACGATCATGAACACGCAGACGCTCTATGAGACCGCGCGCTACGTCGGCAGCAAGGTTCGGACGGTGGAGAAACGCGATCGTGTGGCCCTGGAAACCGACGGATTCGATTTCAACATCAACCTGCTCGTGGGCGGTCAAATCGCCGGTATGACGCCGGAAATCCACCTGATTTATCCGCAGGGAAACAGCATCCATGCGACGCGCGACTGTCCTTTCCTGCAAATCGGAGAAACAAAATATGGCAAACCGATTCTCGATCGCGGATTCAATTACGAGACATCGTTGAGCGACGCGGTGAAGTTTGGAATCATTTCCATCGACGCGACCATGAAAAGCAATGTTGCGGTAGGGCCGCCGATCGATTTGCTTTGTTATGAGGTCGATTCGCTGGTGGCAAATTTGCGGATGCGCCTCGATGAAGATGATCCATATCTGCAGGAGATCGGGCGGAAATGGCAGAATGGAATCGTGAAGCTGGTCAAAGACATGCCGGCACCTGATTTCACCAAACCTTCGCTCGGCTTCGCCACTGCGGCGTAGAACGACCGGTGTTCGTTAAAATCTGCGGCATCACCAATCCGGACGACGCCGAAGGCGTCATTGCAGCCAGCGCTGATGCTCTTGGCTTCAATTTCTGGCCGGGGAGCGAACGCTACCTCGAGCCGGCGGATGCGGCAGAGTGGATCAGAGAGTTGCCCGATACCGTCATCCGCGTTGCGGTATTGGTAAACCCGATCCCGGCATATGCTAAAGAGATTGCGGCAATCGACGGCATTGATTGCCTGCAACTGCATGGGGCCGAATCGCCGGAATTTTGCCTGAGGCTCGTCGAGGCGCAAATCCAACTGTGGAAGGCAATTCCGATGACAGGACGGGACGTGGCATTGCCTGATTTCCACACGAATCGGCTGCTGCTGGATACGGTTGCGAAGGCGAAATTTGGCGGGACCGCGGCCCGGTTTCCATGGAGTTGGGCGTCTCATCTTATCGTGGCGAACCCAGCCCGGGAATTCATCCTCGCCGGTGGCCTAAACCCTGAAAATGTCGCTGAAGCGGTCAACCAAGCCCGGCCGTTTGGCGTAGATGTGGCAAGCGGAG
>QHRJ01000068.1 GCA_003220075.1 Verrucomicrobiota bacterium | reverse complement strand
ACGATCGACAGGGCGATCTCTTCCGGTGTTTCGGCTCCCAGATCGAGACCTGCGGGCGCGAAGAAGCCCGCGTTAACCGTGATCCCGAGATCGAGAAGGTCATGCATCAATTGATCGCGTCGCTTACGTGGCCCGATCAACCCGACATAGCGCAAATTCATCGGCAGCAATTTCTCCAGCGCGGAGAAATCCCGACCGTAATTGTGGGACTTCACAATTGCGGCGGTCCAGTCATCAGGTTCGATCGATAACAAATTTGGATCGACAAATTCAACCACCTCCCAACCTAACAAATTGCCTAACGAGCGAAGCGGCCTGTTATCAGGACCGTCGCCAACAATCAACAGGCGAATTGGCGGATGAATTTCCTGGATTAACTCATGCTCGTAATCGTAATCGGTCTCAGTTCGAACAACTCGACTGCCGGCATCTTTCTCGCCAAATGCCGTGATGACGAAACAACTGCGCCGCGCGGCAAGATTGTGAGCAAGATCACGAAGGAAGTTTTCCGAGATACATTCGATGAAGATGTCGATCCTACCTGCGCAACCAAAACGTCGGCGCGTGTCAAAACTAACGATTGTTGGCTCACCGGTTTGGAGAACTTCGCGCGCGCGCAACGCCACTTCCTCTTCAAGACATCCCGCACTAAGGGAACCAATCGTGTGGCCATCCTGCCGAATGAGCATGCGAGCTCCAGGTCTCCGATAACTCGAACCTTCCGCGCGAACCAGGGTGGCGAGTGCCAACGGTCGTGCCGACCGTTTTTTAAACTCGTCGATGATGTCGTAAATATCTTTCACGGGCAGAACAATCAGCTTCGAGAATATTCAAACGAAGATAAGCAATGCTCAATCCGTTGAAAGAGGAACATTGCGCTTCTTTGCTGGAAGTCTGTAGGCGTCCGCTGTGCTCGCCGAGCCGTAGCTTCAGCGAAGGCTTGTCGGGGCGCACGGGGATACAGCGCCGTGACTACGACTGATGGCTCGTTCCACCGGCTGAAATGTCAGGGATTGCATCCTTTTTGTCCTCGTGTAACGGGACGCACACGATGAATGTCGCTCATGACGCAGTGGGGCGAATCTGTTCAATGCCAGACAACGCGCGTCATCAATTTTTTGTGACGAATTTGAACCGACCTCGTTTTGCAGCGTATCGCAAACGGGACGAAAAATCCCGGCGCCGGGATTATCAGCTTGGCAACTTGCCATTCATCAGTTGCGTAACCCGTTCAGGCAGAGAGCAAAACATCAATGCAACGAAACTGGCACACGCAATGCAACCGTCCCTTCGCTGTGACCGCGATCGCCCGATCTCTTCGTGATGAGACTCGATCCGACGAAAGCGCAACGCACAAGCAAAGGAATAGTCATCAAGGCGATCCGTTAACGATTAACCAGCACCTCACTTTTACACTCCTGTGGAAAAGACTGAAGTAACCATCAACGGCGCGAAGAATGTCGTTCAAGTAGACGACGACACGCCGCTGCTATGGATCCTGCGAGACACGCTGGGATTGACCGGCACAAAGTTTGGCTGCGGTGTGGGTGTTTGCGGTGCCTGCATGGTGTTGGCGAACGGCCAGGCGGTACGATCGTGCCAGATCCCGTGCTCGGCCGCGGCCGGGCGCAATTTCACCACCATCGAAGGACTCTCGCCTAATGGCAGTCATCCATGCCAACGAGCGTGGCTGGAGGAGGAGGTCGCGCAATGCGGATTTTGCCAGCCCGGCATGATCATGACGGCCTGCGCGCTTTTGCGCGAAAATCCGAATCCAACGGATGAATTGATCGACAAGGTGATGTCGGATTCAGTTTGCCGGTGCGGAACCTATCCGCGAATGCGAAGAGCGATCCGGCGCGCCGCGGAGCAAATGCGGTCACCAAAACAATGCTGACTTCGCGTCGAAAGTTTTTGAAAACAGCCGCACTCAGCGGTGCATCGCTTGTCATTGGCTTCAATGGAGTCCGCTTGTTGCATGGCGCCAAGACGAGCGCTCCGTTCAAGCCAAACGCGTGGATTCGCATCGATGCCGATGGCATCGTCACCCTAACAATCGGTAAATCTGAAATGGGCCAGGGTGTCCGGACTTCGCTCGCCATGTTACTGGCCGAGGAACTTGAAGCCGATTGGACGCACATCAAACTGGTGCAGGCATCACCGTGGCCTGGTTCCGACCTCGGCACCGGCGGGAGCGATAGCATTCGCAGCAGCTGGAAGCCTTTGCGGCAAGCGGGAGCGGCCGCGCGCCAGATGCTCGCTACCGCTGCGGCAGCACAGTGGAAAGTCGATCGCAGTAGTTGCACCGCTTCTCACGGCGCGATCATTCACTCTCCGAGCGGGCGGAGTTTGAACTACGGAGAATTGGTCGGCGATGCCGCGAAGTTGCCGGTACCCCAGGACCCGCCGCTGAAAGATAAGAGGAATTTCAAAATTATTGGGCAACGTACCTCACGCATCGACGGCCACGACATCGTTACCGGCAAGGCGCGTTACGGCATCGACGTCAAAATTCCCGGCATGTTGCACGCATCCCTCGAACGGCCGCCCTGGGACGGCGCGAAAGTAAAGCGGATGCAGGAAGATGCGGCCCGTGCCGTTAGGGGCGTTCGTTCGGTTATTAAATTGTCACGCGGTATCGCTGTTGTCGCCGACAGCACTTGGAGTGCAATTAAAGGTCGAACAGCTCTGGCGGCAGAATGGAATGATCCGCCGAAGGATACTTTCGACTCGGAGACCCACGCCAGGAGGCTCGAAACCGCCTCACGCGAAACCGGATTCATTACTCGTAGCGAAAAAGCGCCGGCCGGTACCGGCGATATCACAAAGACGATCGAGGCAACCTATCATTATCCGTTCTACGCGCACGCACCAGTGGAGACAATGAACTGTGTGGCCGATGTTCGAGAAGATCACTGCACCCTTTGGGTGCCGACACAGGCTCCGGAGCGATTACAGAATCGGGTGGGAGAATTATTGGGGATTCCAGCCGATAAGGTCGAGGTAAATATTACGCTGATTGGCGGCGGATTTGGGAGACGACTCGGCTTTGATTATGCAGTCGAAGCTGCGGAGATTTCGCGCGCCGCCAAAGCACCCGTCCAACTTCTTTGGTCGCGTGCTGACGACATGAAGCACGGTCATTTCCAAGCCGCGTCGGTTCATTACCTTTCAGCGGGATTCGACGCGCAAGGTCAACCGGTCGCATGGAAGCATACCAAGGCGGGTTCGTTTCATAACATCTCGCCCCTCGATCCAAAAGAGGCTCACGACGCGGCTTGGTATCAGGACTGGTCGTGGGGCGCGTACGACGTGCCATACGCTTTTCCTGAGATCCAAACTGCCTACGTAACAGTGGATCTACCGGTAAAACACGGCCCCTGGCGCGCCGTCTTCGCTCCTTCCAGTGTATTTGCGCGCGAGGCATTCTTTGACGAAGTGGCTCAAGCTCGTGGTGCTGATCCTCTCGCGTTCCGTCTCGAAATGTTGAAAGGCGCTGATGTCATCAAGGTCGGTTCCACGGTCGATCGTCGACGACTGCGACGCGTTCTTGAAGTTGTTCGAGACAAATCGGGATGGGGTGCCCCGATCGCGAAAGGTCACGGCCGCGGCGTAGCTTGCAATGCTTACTTTGGCCACACTTATATTGCCTACGTGGTCGATGTTGCTGTTGACCCCGGGAACAACGTGCGCGTCGAGCAGGTAGTGGCCGCCGTTGATTGTGGCCTTGTCGTAAACCCGATCGGTGTTGGAGTTGCACGGATGCACGACACGCCCACGATCGAAGTCCACATCGTTCCGTCCGACGGACCCGAGCCATTCGGAATGGGCGAACCGCCCGTGCCACCCATCGTTCCGGCCATCGTTAACGCGGTCTTTGCTGCAACTGGAAAACGCGTCCGGAGTCTTCCGATTCGTCCCGAGCATTTCCGGGGATGATGGCGGGGTCGCGAAACTCGCTCCGCTCCCTCGTATGTGTTTAGCGCCGCGAAGAAGCTGGCAACGAGCTTGGGTGGATCGAGCAGTCCCTTGCTCGACGTTAAAGCTAAAGGCCTGCGAGGGTAAACAGATACGAGGGGGAGGATTCAAGGTGAGGGTGCAGTTTACATCGGATCCAAAAAGGACGTGCCCGCTCCCAAGGCTCGCCCGCCGAACGCGCAATTCTCTCAGATCAGTTTGTCCGGCGTGATCGGCAGGTTGCGGACGCGTTTGCCGGTGGCGTGAAAAATCGCGTTCGCGACCGCGGCGGGCGCGCCCGTTATCCCGATCTCGCCGATGCCGCGGGCGCCGAGGTCGGGCATATGCGGGTCCGGTTTGTCGATGAAATCGATATCGAACTCCGGTGGCGCATCCGCGTGGACCGCGACGTGATATTCAGCAAGATTGGAATTCACCACTCGGCCGGTCGCTTGATCCGGAATGGTCGCTTCGAACAGCGCGGTACTGATAGCGAAAAGCAGCCCTCCCATGATCTGACTACGGGCCAGCTTCGGATTAATCATCCGGCCCACGTCGTAAACGCCGGTAGCGCGTTTCACTCGCGTTTGTCCGAAAATGTCAACGTGCACTTCGACGAAAATCGCGCCGTAAGAAAAGAACGAGAACTTTCCGCGTTCTTCCTTGTTCGGTTCGGAAGTGAATTCGCTCCGGATCGGTGCGGACAAACTCGATAGTTCGCGTTCGTTAGGCCAATGGCCAAATTGATCCAGCACTTTCTTCTTCAACTCGCCACAGGCGCCGATTACCGCAGGGCCGACACTCGCGGTCAGCCATGAACCACCGTTATTCGGCGCCACCGGAAATGCAGAATCCCCCAGCTCGAAGCGGATCTTCTCCACCGGCAGGCCGAGCGTGTCAGCCGCGAATTGCGACATTGCCGTATAGGTGCCGGTGCCGATCTCATGTGTGGCGCTGCGCACGACCACGGTACCGTCTTGATTTAGGGTGGCTGTCGCACCAGCCTTTTGCTGCGCGGCTGGATAAATTGCCGTCGCCATACCGAAGCCGATCTGTGATCCATCCCGTCCACGCATCGAAGCCGGCTTTTGATTTCGTTTCGACCATCCAAATTTGTCCGCGCCGCGCTCGTAGCATTCGCGAAGGTTCTTCATCGACCAGGGCCTATTTTGGTGTTCGTCCCGATCGGCATAGTTCCGCAGTCGAAATTCGACTGGATCGATCCCGGTTTCGTGCGCGATCTCGTCCATCGCGCACTCGAGAGCGAACACGCCGGGACATTCCCCGGGTGCGCGCATCGGGCAGGGCGAAGTGAGGTTTAGCTTAACGAGTCGATGAGTGACATCGACGTTCGGACAGGAATACAACATCCGCGACATGTTGCCGCACGGCTCCGTGTATTCCGAAATCGGTGAGGAATGCGTTGTCGTCGCGTGACGCAAGGCAACGAGTTTTCCGTTCTTGTCCGCGCCAACAGTGAAATGTTGTTCCGTCTGCGCCCGTTGACCGGCTGAATCGAACATTTGCGAGCGGCTAAACGTCAGTTTCACCGGCCGCTGGAGCAGCCGGGCCGCTGCAGCCGCCAGAAGCGTTTGGCTCCATTGAAAACCTTTCGAACCGAACGCGCCGCCGATGAACGGGCAGATGATCCGAATGTGTTCGACCGGTAAACCGAAACACGCCGCAAGGATGCGCTGAAGTTGTTTGATCCCGCGGGTGCACTCGTGAACGAGCAACCGATCGGCCGCTTCCCATTCCGCAGTCGTCGAATAGGTCTCGATCGGGTTGTGATTTTCGACCGGCGTCGAATAGGTCGCATCGATCTTATGTGCTGCGCCGGCGAGCGCGCCATCGGCATCGCCGCGTTTAACCTGCAAATCTTCGCGGCCAATAAATTTTTCGGGAGTAGTTGCAGTGTTGGCGGCGCGCTGATCGGGAAGATCGATTATTGGCGATTGCGCTTGATACGTGACTCGAACAAGCGAAGCCGCGTAAGTGGCTTGCTCGAAAGTTTCGGCGACAACAACCCCGAGATGTTGGCCGGCATAATGAACTTCGTCGTCCTGCAAGGGCATCCGGTTCTCGCCGGGCGCGCCTTTTTTCGTCAGGTCGTCAGGATACGGTTTGAAACCCGGCGTATTTTCGCGCGTAAGGATTGCGACAACGCCCGGCGCCGACTTCGCAGCCGAGGTGTCGAGCTTAACGACATGCCCGTTCGCGATCGCGCTTTGGATCAACGTGCCGTAGGCGAGCTGGGGTCTTTGAAACTCCGCGGCGTAGGTCGCAGCGCCCGTTACTTTGAGTCGACCGTCAACACGCGTGAGCGGCTTTCCAACTGTCGGCGTATTCATCACGCCATCCCCCCGAGAGTCGTAAGCGCACGGACAATCGCCCGCTTGGCCAGCTCGATCTTGAACGAATTGTGTTTGTAACCTTTGGCGGCGGCGAGCTCCGCTTCGCCAGCGGCGCGAAACGTTTTCTCGTCGGCAGGTTGACCGATCAATTTTTTCTCGGCCGCATTTGCCCGCCACGGTTTGTGGGCGACACCGCCAAGTGCGATGCGCGCGGCTTTGATTTTCTTGCTCGAATCAAAATCGAGCGCAGCGGCGACACTGACGAGCGCGAATGCGTAGCTCGCGCGGTCGCGCACCTTCAGATAATGCGAGCGGGATGCGAACGGAATCGCCGGAAGATCGACATATTCGATCAATTCATCATGCTCGAGATTGGTGTCGCGCTGTGGAGTGTTGCCCGGTAATCGATGAAAATCCGCGAATGGAATTTCGCGTTCGCCTTTCGGACCGCGCACGCGGACGATCGCATCGAGCGCGGCCAGTGCCACGCACATATCGCTCGGATGAGTGGCAATGCATTGTTCGCTTTGGCCGAGGATAGCGTGAATGCGATTGTAACCGTCAATCGCACCGCAGCTGCTGCCCGGATTCCGTTTATTGCACGCTGGAAACGCCGGGTCGTAGAAATAATAGCAGCGAGTTCGCTGCAGAAGATTGCCGCCTACTGTGGCCATGTTGCGCAATTGCGGGCTCGCACCGGACAGCAGTGCTTCACTCAAAACCGGGTAGCGCGATCTGATCAGCGCGTGCTCGGCCAGATCGGAATTACGGACCATCGCTCCGACGCGAACGCCTTTGTTGTCGGGGAGTTCTTCAATTTGCGCGAGCGGCAAACGGTTGATGTCGATCAAGGCGTCGGGCGTTTCCACGCCCATTTTCATCAGGTCGATGAGATTCGTGCCGCCACCAAGAAATTTTCCCTGCGGTTTCGCCGCGATGCCGGTCACAGCTTCGTTTGGATCGACCACGCGTGAATAGGTGAATGGATTCATGAACGTGATTGCACTTTGTATGGCAACCGCGTCGGTTGCCGCTTTAGTTCGGCAGGCGATGCGCCCGCCCTACGAGCTTCATGACAAATCGGCCGCGTCTTGGATGTATTCATGTGCTCGTTTTCGTTTTCGCGCCTTTGATTGCGGCCAGAATGTTCGGATATGCACCGCAGCGGCAGATGTTGCCGCTCATCCATTCACGGATCTCATCATCGCTCTTCGCGTGATTTTCCTTTAGCAGGGCGACCGCGGAACAGATTTGTCCCGGCGTGCAATAGCCGCATTGAAACCCGTCGTGCTCGATAAACGCGGCCTGCATCGGATGCAGCTCTTCGCCATTCGCCAGTCCTTCGATCGTCGTGATCTCATCGCCCTCGTGCATGACCGCGAGCGTAAGACACGAGTTCACGCGCCGGCCATTGACCAAAACCGTGCACGCGCCACACTGGCCGTGATCGCATCCCTTCTTCGAGCCAGTCAGATGCAATCGCTCACGCAAGGCGTCGAGCAATGTCGTGCGAGGATCGACATCCAGCGCGTACTCTTTGCCGTTGATTTTCAACTTCGTCTTAACTGAATCGCCTCCGGGCGTTGTGGGCGATGCAGCGACCGGTTGTTCCGTGGTCAGGCCCGACCCGCTGACGAAGTTTACGCCGATCGTGATCGCGACGCCGGTGCCAGCGACCTGTTTGATAAATTGTCGGCGCGTCTCCGGGTTACCGAAGATTAACAACTCGTCGAGGTCCCCACAGTCCGGACCCAAGGGTGTCTCCGATTCGTCGGCCATCGTTTAAAGTTCGTTGCCTGCATGACAGATGGTTTGGATTTTTGCCGATATGAGTTTGTCACGATGGTACCGAAAAGGGCAAGACCGGCTGGCTCACTAGTCCACGCTGCTGCTCGGGTCGTTAGCGGCCAAGCAGCGGCGTCACTTTCTTGGCGCTCACCGACCTTCTTCCACTATTCACCTATCACTTATCACATTCCTTCCCTGCTCCTTGCTCCCTACTCCCTGTTCGCGACTGTCTGCCATATGCCGCGTTGTCCTTGGGCGACTACCGAACCCAACATCACCTACCACGATAAGGAATGGGGCGTGCCGATCCATGACGATCGAAAGCTCTTCGAGTTTCTGATCCTCGAGGGCGCGCAGGCCGGTTTGAGCTGGACGACGATTCTCAAGAAACGCCAGAACTACCGTAAAGCGTTCGACGGTTTTCGCGCGGAAAAGATCGTGCGCTACGGCGCGCGCGATCTGAAACGGCTGCTCGGCGAGGCCGGGATCGTGCGCAACCGATTGAAGATTGCGGCGACGATCCAAAATGCGAACGCCTTTCTCGCGGTTCGGAAAGAGTTCGGCAGTTTCGACAGGTACCTCTGGAGCTTTGTCGGCGGCAAACCGAAACAGAATCGTTGGCGGCGAATGGCTCAGGTCCCGGCGCGCACACTGGAATCCGACGCCATGAGCCGGGACCTGATTAAGCGCGGATTCAAATTTGTGGGCTCGACTATCTGCTATGCGTTGATGCAAGCGACCGGCATGGTCAATGATCATCTTGTGTCATGCCCGCGACGCTCGCAACTCGCTGGCGCGCCTCGGCGTAACTGAAAATTAAACGGCGTCTGTGACAGACGCCTTTTCTTGATTTCAATTCCGCGCGCCTCTCGGCGGCGACGAGCCGCACTCTACTTACCATCTTTGCGTCGCTCACGCTTTGGGCGGCCACTTCACGCCGAGCAATTCCTTGGGCAACTGCTTCGGGTCAACCGGATAAATGAGCGACATGTCGGGCTTGGTCTTTGCACCGGGCAGAAATTCAAGTTCCTCCGGCGCGGCCACGATTAGCCAGAGCACCTCAGCGTCGGTGTCGTTAAATACCTGACGCAACTGATCCGGCCCGACAAGCACGCCTCCGTATTTCGGCACGGTCAACGTCTCGTCGCCCACGCGGAGCCGGCCTAAAACCTTCCAGCACGAAATAAAATTCCTCCGCGCGGATGTGCTTGTGCAGCGTGTTCGCGCTCCTGGGCGGCAACCGCCAAAGTCGGGCGCCGAGATTCCCACTCCCGGTGCGCTTCCAGATAATCCGCGTTGGGGATTTTCATCAGCTTAGAGGGCCGCCAGGAGAGATCTTCCGGCTTGATGAGATGGTAACCTTGAACGGCTTTCATGGAATCGCTGCCAACACTTCGTTGTCGCCAAAGTAAAGCGACGCGCGCAACGCCTACAAAACGTGGCACCTCATGTGATATCTTCTGGTCGACAAGTACGGCGATGGTTAATGCGATTCGTCTTGAGACAAGCAAGCTATGGCGCCTTTGTCTTGAAAATAAGATTCACTTCCCAGGTTTGGCCGAACGCTTCTTGTTTTCCGTCCGTCGCAAGCTTTCCTGAAATTTGACCGCCTTCATTCTTGAAGTCACTCATTTTAACTGACGAAGGCGAACTGATTGATTTCTGTTTGTGTGCTTGGTGCGCGATGTCGCAGGTCACTACCTTTCCGTCCGGCTGGATCCCAATGATCAGAGCGCTGCCATAATCGCCGAACA
>QHRJ01000067.1 GCA_003220075.1 Verrucomicrobiota bacterium | reverse complement strand
CGAGAGCGTCCAGGTATTTTCGCCCGGCTGAAATTCCGCGTGCGCCGCCAGAAAAGCCATGGTGATATGGTCGGAGGAATCCTGTTGCAACACTTCGACATTATCAAAGACATTGGAATTGGGCCTGAGACGTTGAATAAACCAGGTGCGTGAATCGCGCCGGTTGCGAAAAATTTGTCCTTCGCTCCCGCTGGCACTTTTATCCGTCGCAAAAAAAAGTTTTCGCGCCATCTCGGCATGGGGCGCCACGGAATAATTCAGTGCAAAACAAACCGCCGTCGTGAGAACGGCGAGTAGGAAAAGCGGCGCGAGCACGCGGATGAGGCCGATGCCCGCGGTTAGCATCGAGACAATTTCGTTCGCGCGCGACATCCGCCCGAGAACGAAAAGCAGGGCCAGCAGGAGGGAGACTGGCAGCAGAATCACCAGAATCTGCGGGATTTGGGTGGCGTAATATTCCAGCACTCGGCCAAAACCGACGTGTTGATCCAGAAAGGTTGAAATGCTGTCGCTGATATCGAAGATGAACCAAATCGATATGAACCCGATGATGCAGTAAAGGTAAGCCTGCAGGAAATTTCTGGTGATATATCGATCAAATAAATTCACAACGTCTTTCCGAAGGAGCCGGATTCAGAGTAACCTGTAACTAAGGAATGATTGCATTACGCGACTCCATTGGCTCGGATTTTGTGGAACGAACCGAATCGTTTTTTTCACCGAACGGACTTCTGGCGAAGGCGAAAAATTTCGAGCGACGTCCGCAACAACAGCAAATGGCAACGGCCGTAGCGCGGGCGCTGGAAGAGGAGCGACATCTGCTGGTGGAAGCCGGCACCGGCGTGGGAAAATCGCTGGCGTATCTGGTTCCCGCGGTCCTATTTGCGCTCGGGCAAAAGAAAAAGGCAATCATCTCAACACACACGATCAATCTTCAGGAACAACTTCTCTACAAAGACATTCCGATTCTACAAAAAGTTCTGCCCGAGACTTTCGAGGCGGCGCTGATCAAAGGCCGGCAGAATTATGTCTGCCCGCGCCGGCTTTTGCGTGCGCGCGAGCAGCAAAACGATCTCTTTACCGGGCCGGAGCAGAACGAGCTCGAAGAAATCTCCGCCTGGGCGGTGCGAACACGCGACGGAACGCTGAGCGATTTGTCCTTCGAGCCAAACGCGAAGGTTTGGGCGCAAGTTTGCAGCGAGGCCCATATTTGCACCAAGAAATCGTGCGGGCAAAGCGATCGCTGTTTTTATCAGCGCGCCCGCCGAAAATTTGAGAGCGCGCAGATCGTGGTCATCAATCACACGCTGCTTTTCATGCTCCTGGGTGGGGTCGAGGAGCAGATGGAACGTGAGAGCGGATTTCTGTTTTCCAACGATTTTTTGATTTTGGACGAAGCGCACACGGTCGAGCAAACCGCTTCCCGCCAGATCGGGACGGTTA
Organism: Verrucomicrobiota bacterium; assembly: GCA_003220075.1. GTDB lineage: Bacteria > Verrucomicrobiota > Verrucomicrobiia > Chthoniobacterales > UBA10450 > AV69. Next base: position 4,286 of record QHRJ01000067.1, on the reverse strand, counting down.
TTTCGCAATATCTTTTGCGTGCAACGGTGCAGCGTCTCTACAACGCGCGTTCGAAAAAGGGATTGTTTACTGTCACGCGCGATGCAGCCGGTGTTCGATTGGCCGCGGAAATTGTCGAAGAGATCGACAAATTCTTTGAGGCGCTGGGGGCGCGCTGCGATTTCCGCAAAGGGCGCGAATTTCGGGTGCGCCAGCCGGAGCTGGTGCCGGACATGATCACTGGCCGCCTGATCGCATTGCAGGCCCGCGTGGCAGAGGTGGTCAAACGCCAGGATGATGAAATGTTGAAATCCGAGTTGCAGGAACTTGGCCGCCGCATCGCCGAGGCACGTTGCGGGATCGGAGTTTTCCTCGAACAATCCGCGCGGAATCACGTTTATTGGGTTGAGAGGACAGGCAAGGTTGGACAACTCCTTACGCTCAATGCCGCGCCGATCGATATTGCCCCGGCGTTACGGCAAATGCTTTTCCGCGACGGGTGCACCTGTGTCACGACAAGCGCGACGCTCGGGGTGGGACGAAAAGACCTGGCCTATTTTCGGAATCGCGTGGGCGCGGAAGAAGCTGAGCCGCTTCAGCTCGGCAGTCCGTTCAATTTCAATCAGCAAATGAAAGTGTTTGTCGTCCGCAAAATGCCTGACCCGCGGGACGCGGGTTACGAAGAAGCGCTGGCGCATTGGATCGAACATTTCGTCGGTCAAACCGACGGCCACGCCTTTGTCCTGTTCACGAATTATCGCGCGATGCAGGAGCTGGCGGCGCGGATGGAAAATTTTTGCGCGGAACACGATTTGAATTTGCTGGTGCAAGGTGGCGGTCTGCCACGGACGAAATTACTCGAGCAATTCAAAAGCACGCCCCGCAGTGTCCTCTTTGGCACCGACAGCTTCTGGGGCGGCGTTGACGTGCCTGGTGAGGCTTTGCGCAACGTCATCATCACGCGGTTGCCCTTCGCCGTTCCTGATCATCCCTTGATCGAGGCGAAACTGGAAACCATCGAAGCATGCGGTGGCGATGCTTTCACCGAATACTCGCTGCCGGAAGCAATTTTGAAATTGCGTCAAGGCGTTGGCCGCCTCATTCGCACCAAAAGCGATCAAGGCATCATCGTGATTCTCGACAATCGGATTGTGACCAAACCGTATGGCCGGGCTTTCATGGCAGCGCTGCCGAAGTGTCCGGTGGAGATTGTTTAAAAGAACAAGAAGCGGCAGTCTCCAGACCGCCGAAAGCGCCGCCCTCGCCTGTCATCATCCCGAGCGCTAGTCGAGGGATCCGCGGCGAAAGCTTTAAGGTACCTTCATAGGGATCCCTCGAGTGCGCTTGGAATGAAGATATGTTCACTTGAACATCTCCTAAAGATATCTTAAATTTGGCGTGTGAATACCCCTGCTTTGTCCATCGCGCCGGTGGTCTTGCCAGCGTGCACGGCCAAACAAATCGAGCGCGCCAAAGAAACAGAACGCATTCTTTCGATTCTGCATCAATGGGGAATTCACACTCTTGGGCAACTGGCGGCATTGTCACGCGATGATCTTGCCGCCCGCCTCGGGATGCGCGCGGTTGAAATGTGGGAACGCGCCAATGGCCGGGCCGAGCGAATTTTGAAACTCGTTTCTCCGCCGGAATCGTTCATCGAAAGCTTTGAGTTCGAAAACGAAATTGAAACGGCTGAGCCGTTGCTTTTCATCCTGCGACGATTTTTGCAGCAGCTGGCGATGCGATTAAACGCAATCTATCTCGTCGCCAAAGAACTGCGGCTGCGCATCACTTTCGCCGACAAATCGCAGTACGAGCGCATCTTCAAAATTCCACAGCCGACCAACAACGAAGGCATCCTTTTTCGGATGCTGCACACGCATCTGGAAAACTTTACTTCGAAGCATCCAATCATTGCGATTGAATTGGAAGCGCAGCCTTCACGTTCGGTCCGGCAACAGTTTGGACTTTTCGAGACGGCATTGCGCGATCCCGTGCAGTTGCATGAGACACTGGCACGCCTGGTCGGATTGCTCGGAGCGGATCGTGTCGGCACGCCGGTGCTGGAAGAAACGCATCGGCCGGATGCATTTCGAATGGAGCCGTTCGCGTGGGAATTCCGTCAGCCCGAGCAGAAGCTTGGTCATCCCGAGCGGAGTCGAGGGATCCCGATGCGTAATCTTAAAGGTAACATGACGGGATCCCTCGGTCCGAGCCGGACTGGCATTTTCGCTCGGGATGACGGCAAGCAACGAATTCCGCTGCGGCGTTTCCGAAAACGAACAAAGGCGACAGTGTTACTGGAAAATAATCGACCCGCTCATGTGCGTGCGGCGGAAGTCCGAGCTCGCCACGGGACGAGTCCGTCCGATTGGCGGACCGGACTGGCAGTGGAGGGTGCGACTGTGACGCAGGGGGGGCCATTTCCGCTCTCAGGAAACTGGTGGGACGAACGCGCCTGGGCGCAGGTGGAATGGGATGTGGAAATCGAGAACGGCGTTATCGCCCGTTGTCATTGCGATCAGGATGGGTGGGCGATCGATGGAATTTATGATTGAGCAACAATTCACGGTCATCCTGAGCGGAGCGAAGCGGAGTCGAAGGATCCCGTTGCGACATCTTTAAGGTAACACAACGGGATCCCTCGACTTTCGCTCGGGATGACCAGTTATGTCTTACATCGAACTTCACGCCTGTAGCGCTTTTAGTTTCTTGCGCGGCGCGTCGTTTCCGGAACAACTCGCACAAGTCGCGGCTGAGTTAGAAATGCCGGCGCTGGCGTTGCTCGATCGCAACGGGGTTTACGGTTCGCAACGATTTTCCGTGGCGGCGCGTGAGCAAAAAGTGAGACCAATTAGCGGGGCGGAATTAACGATGGAAGACGGCAGCGTGTTGCCGGTGCTGGTGGCAAGCCGTCTCGGCTACGCCAATCTTTGTTCTCTGCTCACGCAGGCGCATCTGCGCAGCAATGTGAAAGGGGAGTGCGCAGTGAAGTGGGATGAGCTGCGGGAATTTGCGCAAGGTTTGGTGGCGTTGTTTGGATCGGGGAGCACACCTCATCCCGAGCGAAAATGCCAGTCCGGCTCGGACCGAGGAATCCCGTTGCGGAACTTAAAGGTAACGCCGCGGGATCCTTCGACTTCGCTGCGCTTCGCTCAGGATGACCGCGCAATAATTAGTCTGGAGAAACTTATCGATGCCTTTGGTCGCGAAAACGTGTATGTCGAAATTCAGCGGCATTTTTTGCGCGGCGAAGATCGGGTCAATCGCGCACTGGTTGATCTCGCTTCGAAATTCCGGTTGCCCATCCTCGCGACCAATGGGGTGCAGTATGCCAAACCATACGGACGCCAGGTGCTGGATGTTTTCACCTGCATTCGTGAGCACACCCACCTCGATCTCGCTGGAAAATTACTCACCCAAAACGCCGAGCGCCATTTGAAGAGCGACGCGGAGATGCGCGCGATCTTTCGCGATTTACCCGACGCAATCACGAACACGGAGCGATTGGCGGAACAGCTCGAATTTTCCCTCGAAAACATCGGTTACGAATTTCCTGAATATCCGGTGCCGGACGGACACACCATGAATTCGTTCCTGCGCACGATGGTGTTGTTTGGCGCGCAACAGCGTTACGAGTCGATTACCAAAAAAGTAAAGCGTCAGCTGGAAGAAGAACTCGCGCTCATCACCCGGCTCGGGTTTTCCGGATATTTTTTGATCGTATGGGACATCGTGAATTTTTGCCGCGAAAATAATATCATGGTGCAAGGCCGCGGCAGCGCGGCAAACAGCGCGGTCTGTTTTTGTCTCGGCATCACGCCGGTTGATCCGGTGAGCAATCATCTCGTATTCGAACGTTTTCTGAACGAGAGCCGCAAAGGCTGGCCGGACATTGATCTTGATTTGCCGAGTGGCGACCGACGCGAGCGCGTCATCCAGGAAGTTTACCGGCGTTACGGCAAACACGGCGCGGCCATGACCGCGAACGTGATTACCTATCGCGGGCGAAGTGCGGCTCGCGAGATCGGAAAAGCGCTGAATTTTTCACCGAGCACACTCGATCGTTTTTCCCATTTATTCGCGAACGGCGATTTTCCGCACACTCTCGAGCTCGAAGCACAGATCGAGCAGGCTGGTCTGCCGAAAGCGCACCCACGAATGCCGGCATTCGTGGGTTTGTATCACGCAATTTACGGATTGCCGCGGCATCTCGGGCAGCACTCCGGTGGGATGATTATTTGTCAGAATAAACTGAGCTCGTTTGTGCCATTGGAAAACGCCTCGATGCCGGGCCGGGTGGTGGC
>QHRJ01000066.1 GCA_003220075.1 Verrucomicrobiota bacterium | reverse complement strand
CCGCTGCTAAAGATCATCGACATCGAGGCCATCGCGAAGATCGCGCGTGAAAAAAAGATCATCAGTGTTTCCGATAACACCTTTGCTACGCCCTGGATCCAGCGACCGATCGAATCCGGCTTCGACATGGTGATCCATTCCGCCACGAAATATTTGAACGGGCATTCCGACATGGTCGGCGGCGTCATTGTGGTCGGCGAAAATAAGGAACTGGCCGATCAGATCGCGTTTCTGCAAAATTCGGTCGGTGCAATCGCGGGACCGTTCGACAGTTTCCTGGCGCTCCGTGGGTTGAAAACGCTGGCGTTGCGGATGGAACGGCATTGCTCAAACGCACTGGAAATTGCGCGCTGGCTCGAGGAACAACCGCAGGTAAAATCCGTGCATTATCCCGGGCTCAAAACCCATCCGCAGCACGATCTCGCGCGCCAGCAAATGCGTGGGTTCGGCGGAATCGTCACGGTCACCTTGAAAACCGATCTCGAAGGAACGCGGCGCTTTCTGGAGAACACTCACTTATTTGCCTTGGCGGAAAGTTTGGGCGGGGTCGAGAGCCTGATCGATCATCCCGCGATCATGACGCACGCCTCGGTTCCGAAAGATCAGCGCGAGAAGCTTGGAATCACCGATTCGCTGGTGCGTTTGTCGGTCGGGGTCGAAGGTGTGCGCGATTTAATCGACGATCTGCAATTCGCGTTCGAAGCGATTTAGCAACCAGCAACCGTCATCCCGAGCGAAAGTCGAGGGATCCCGTCGCGAAATCTTTAAGGCAACTTCATCGGGATCCCTCGCCTCCGCTCGGGATAAGGGAATTTTCGCAGGCGTCCCGCCTGCCGTCTGGAATTCAGCAGGCAAGACGGCCGCTGGCCCCACAGGCAGGATGCCTGTGCTACACTGCGCGCGACATGGGCAACACCTTTGGCCAGCTTTTCCGCGTCACCACCTTCGGCGAATCGCACGGTGGCGGCATCGGTGTGGTCGTCGATGGTTGTCCCCCGCGGATCGCGCTCTCCAGCGCTGATATTCAACGGGAACTCGATCGTCGTCGCCCCGGTCAGAGCAGAATAACAACGCAAAGAAAGGAGCCCGATCGCTGTGAAATTGTGTCCGGTGTTTTCGAAGGAAAAACTCTCGGCACCCCGATAACAGTTCTCGTTAGAAACGAAGACGCGCGTGCGGAAGCGTACAAAGCAATGCGCGAAACTTTTCGTCCTTCGCACGCCGATTTCACCTACCAAGCGAAATACGGGATTCGCAACTGGCAGGGCGGCGGCCGCGCCAGCGCGCGGGAAACCATCGGTCGCGTTGCCGCCGCCGCCATTGCCCGCAAGGTATTGACAACGCTCTTCCCAAAGATCGAAATCGTCGCTTTCGTCACGCAAATTCACGAAATCGTTGCGAAAATTAATCGGTCGAAAGTCAAAACTGCAGAGGTGGAAGCAACGATCGTCCGTTGTCCCGACAAAGCGGCCGCGAAAAACATGATCGATCTCATTGAGCAAACGCGGGCCGCGGGCGATTCGCTTGGTGGCGTAATTGAATGCGTTGCGCGAAATGTTCCAGCCGGGCTGGGCGAACCCGTTTTCGACAAGCTCGAAGCTGATCTCGCTAAGGCAATGCTGAGTCTGCCCGCCACCAAAGGTTTCGAAGTCGGTTCGGGATTTTCCGCGACCCGCATGTGCGGCTCGGAACACAATGACGCCTTCGAGAAACGCGGTCGTCATATTGGCACTCGCACAAATTTCTCCGGCGGAATCCAAGGGGGGATCTCCAACGGTGAGGATATTTATTTTCGCGTCGCCTTTAAGCCGACGGCGACGATCGCGCGCGAGCAAGACACCATCACTTCATCCGGCAAAAAAACAAAATTGGCCGCCCGTGGGCGGCATGATCCATGTGTGCTCCCGCGCGCCGTTCCGATGGTAGAAGCGATGACCGCGTTGGTGCTTTGTGATCACGCGCTGCGGCAGAAGGCGATCGCCAAGAGTTAGAGATTCCCATGCTATCGGCGATCGCGAATCCCCAACCCGTAGCCGCTGCCGCGCCGGGCTGGCAATTCGTTTTCGTGTCGTTAGCCATAGTCGTCCTTTTGCTCGAAATTATTCACGGTTGGCGACTCGGCTTGGTCCGCCAGCTGGTACGGGTGATTGCCATTGTCGTGGCTTATTCGTGCGCGTTTTTCGCAGCAGGCGCGACGGTTCCGCTCATGCACTCGTTCTTTAAGTTACCCGATCCGATTCTCGCGGTCCTTGGCGGCGCAATTCTGGCCGCTATTCTCTTTGCCGCGATTAATCTGACCGGGGCGTTTTTGTTCAGAAAAACAGCGCAACAGGAGTCACGATTCGTTCGATTGATTTGGGGGAGCACCGGCGCGTTCCTCGGAATTTTACTTGGCCTGTTCACCATTTGGCTCGCCGTCGCTGGAATTCGCATGGTCGGATCGGTGGCAGAAGCGCAACTGCGAACGCAGAATCTCCCTGCGAGCCCTACGGCACAACTGAATCGACCTGCACAAATTCAAGGCGAATCGGCGGTCTCGCCGTCGCCCAACCCACTCATGGCGATGCTCGCAGAGATGAAGAGTTCGCTCGAAAGCGGCAGGGTGGGCGAGGCGGTCCGAACGATCGATCCGCTCCCCCCGGCCCTTTACCGTCTGCTGGAGAAAGCGGGTGAAGTGGCGTCGAACGTGCAAAGCGCTGAGCGATTTCTTTCGTTCCCGGGCGCGCACGAAATCAGCGAACATCCCAAAGTGGTGGCGCTGCGCGGTGATCCACGAGTGCTGGAGTTGATCGCGAATGGCCACATTTTCGAGCTTATGAAAAACGAGCGCATGATCGAGGCGATGAATGATCCGGCCTTGCAAGCGCGAGTTAAAAAATTCGATCTGGAACGGGCGCTGGATTACGCACTGAAGAAGAATTAACTCACACGAAGTTCGCCAAGTCGCAATGGATGACGATTTGCTCAAACATTAAAACGTTGAAATGTTAAAATCGTTAAATTGGGAGATCACGTTTTAATGATGTAGCATTTTAACGATTTAACCCCTTCTCCACGCATAGCTGATGAAATATCTAACGACAATTGGCCTTGAGGTGCACGCGCAATTAAAGACGCAGTCGAAGATGTTTTGCGCCTGCCCGGTGGAATTTGGGGCAGAACCAAATTCCCACACCTGTCCAATCTGCCTCGGGCTCCCCGGCGCCTTGCCGGTGATGAACGAAGAAGCATTGCGCCTGACAGTGCTAACGGGACTTATGCTCGATTGCGATATTGCCGACGTCTCCAAATTCGATCGGAAAAATTATTTCTATCCCGACATGCCCAAGAACTATCAGATTTCCCAATACGATCTGCCGTTGTCTAGCAACGGGCGCGTGCCGCTGCATGACCTGGCCTATCCGAAAGACGCACAGAAAAACATCCCCGTCCTGGACAAGGAAGTGCACCTGGTTCGCATTCATCTTGAGGAGGACGTGGCCAAAAGTTTCCATTTCGAAACGACTACTGGAATCGATTTCAATCGCGCCGGCACGCCATTGATGGAAATCGTGACGCAACCCGAGATTAAGTCGCCCGAAGAAGCGTTCGCTTTTCTTACCTCGCTCAAGCAAATCCTGATTTATGGAGGGGTCAGCGATGCCGACATGGAAAAGGGACAGTTGCGCTGTGATTGCAACGTGTCGGTGCGGCCGGAGACGCAGGGGGAACTCGGGGCCAAGATCGAAATCAAAAACATGAACTCGATCAGCGGGGTCCGCCGTGCGCTAGCATTTGAAATCGAACGGCAAATTGCTGCTCTCGGAGCTGGCGAAAAATTGGAACAGGAAACACGCGGGTGGGATGACAATGTCGGCGAAACATTTCTCATGCGGACAAAGGAAAGTGCGCATGATTATCGTTATTTTCCTGATCCAGATCTGGTGCCGGTGAAAACGGAAGTACTACTGGCGGATGTGCGTGCTCGTTTGCCGGAGTTGCCAAAGAGGAAACGGGCCCGCTTTGTTCAAGATTACGAAATCACTCCTTACAATGCGGGGGTGCTGGCCGATGATCTTGAGCTGGCGGCTTACTTTGAAAAAGCGGCACGTCTCTCAAAGAAACCAAAAGGGATCGCGAACTGGATTCTGAACGATCTGCAAAGCGCACTTTCAGCTGCGGGAAAAACGATCAATGATTGTCCGATACCGGCGGAGGCGTTGAACGAATTGGTCCTGCTCATTGATTCGGGAAAGATCAGCGGGAAGCAGGGCAAGGAAGTTTTTGCGGAGATGTTTGCCAGTGGTAAAAGCGCCGCCGCGATCGTGAAAGAGAAGGGGATTGAGCAATTAAGCGATACCACCGCGATAGAGAAGATTTGCGACGAAGTGATCGCGGCGAACCTGAAGGCCGCGGCAGATTTCAAGGCGGGGAACGCTGCTTCGCTGAACTTTCTTAAGGGACAGGTGATGAAATTGTCGAAAGGAAAGGCGAACCCGCAGATGGTAGGGGGGATTTTGGAGCGCAAGCTGCGGAAGTGAATCCCGACGGTTCGTCATCCCGAGCGACAACGCCAGTCCGGCTCGGACCGAGAGATCCCAGTGCGTTACCTTAAAGCTTTCATGGCGGGATCCCTCGACTAACGCTCGGGACGACAATTTAATGAATGCATATCCTCATCGCTCCGGATAAATTCAAAGGCTCGCTCAGCGCCCGGCAGGTGGCTGAAAATATCGCATTCGGAATTCGCGATGTAATTCCGAATGCGCAAATCGAGATCACACCGGTGGCGGATGGCGGCGAGGGGACCACCGAAGTAATCCATGACTCGTTAGGGGGCGAGTGGGTGACATGCGCCGCACACGACGCGCTCGGAGGTAGAATCGAGGCGCGATATGTCTGGATTCGTGATCAAGGCGCGGCAGTGATGGAGATGAGCGAAGCCGCCGGAATGCGCCGGCTGAAGGACGGTGTCCGCGACATCATGTGCGCGAGTACTCTTGGCGTCGGCGAGATGCTGCTTGATGCGACGAAGGGGGGCGCGCGCGAAATCATCGTCGGTCTTGGCGGCAGCGCCACCAACGATGGCGGTTTCGGGATGGCACGGGCATTGGGGTTTCGGTTTTTGGGGGCCGCGGCCGCCGAATTAAGCGGTGGGCCAAACGACTTACTAAAGCTCATGCGAATTGAGCGTCCTGTAGTGGCAGGCGTGTCGCCTGCAACAACTGCTCTGAAATCGCAGCCGACATCCGCCTCAGGCGGACCACTACAAATAAAAATTGTCGCCGCTTGCGACGTAAGGAATCCGTTGCTCGGCGAAAATGGTGCGACGCGTACGTTTGGTCCGCAAAAAGGCGCAACCCCGGCGGAGCTCGAAATCTTGGAGCGCGCGCTCACGAAATTAGCAGACACGATTACGCGCGATCTTGGCTGTGATTTTCGAAACAATCCCGGCGCGGGCGCGGCCGGCGGTCTCGGTTTTGGTCTGATGAGTTTTTGTGATGCGGAGTTGCGACCAGGCTTCGATGTCGTTGCCGACATCGTGGAACTGGAAGAAAAAATCAAAGCCACTGACGTTGTGATTACCGGCGAAGGCAAACTCGACACCCAAACGCTCGAAGGGAAGGCGCCCGCCGGCGTGGCGCGATTAGCGCGCAAATTTGGCAAGCGAGTGTTCGCTGTTGTCGGGCACTGTTCCGAAATCTGACGCATCACACGTTCGTATTGTGCGTCGCCAAGCTATACGCAATGCACGTTAATTCCGGGTAGCGCACACGTCTCGCGTGTTGGCGAAAGCGTCCCGCTTTCGCGGACTTTGGGGGAAGATCGTTTCGGCGAGACGCCGAAACCAACGCGCGAGACGCGTGCGCTACCCGGGCAGCGCATCGCGCCATGCCAATCGGATCGTAAGATTGCAATGCGTTCCTGTGAAACGCTGCTCGGTTTTCGGTCGGCGTCCGACACGGACGTCCTACAATTTCCTCGAATAGAATTCGCGGAAATGCTTTGAGGTTTCGACGTAGCTCCAAGCCCAGCGCGCAATGTCTTTTTGTTCCTCGAGGGTGAGCGCGCGTCTCACCTTGGCCGGGGAACCGAGAACCAAGGAACCAGGCGGAATTTTCGTCCCGAGAGTGACCAAGGCATTTGCGCCGATGATGGAGCGAGCGCCGATTTCCGCCCCATCTAGAATAATTGCACCCATTCCGACGAGAACTTCGTCGTCGATGGTGCAGGCATGAACGATGGCGCTATGACCGACGGTGACAAGCTCGCCAAGCCACGTCTCGTTAGGCGTGTCGATGTGAACGACGGCGTTGTCCTGAACATTAGAGCGCGGGCCGATGGTGATTCGATTGATATCGCCGCGCAGAACAGCACCGTACCAGACGCTCGATTCTTCCATGAGCGTGACTTCGCCAATGACAGTGGCATTGGGCACAACGTAGGCGGTGGTATGAATGCGAGGGCCGAGCTTCAGACGAGCGTCGATGCCGGCGTGACCAACGGGAAGTGGATCGGCGG
>QHRJ01000065.1 GCA_003220075.1 Verrucomicrobiota bacterium | reverse complement strand
ATGCCGCACTCCAAATCGTTCGAAGGTTTCGATGTTCTTTCCGGCAAGCTGCTGGAACAGCAGCTCGTCACCCATGCGCCGGGCGGCCTCCCCCGTGCAACCTTCGGCATTGCCAAGCACAGCGAAGTTGACGTTGGCTGCTTGCATGAGTTTTACAACGCTGCGAGCGACCCTTTGCAACCGATGGTCGTAGGCCGCGGCGCAGCCGACCCAGTAGATCACCTCGCAATCGGGATGATCCTGCACGTTTGGGACACGAAGGCCAGCAGCCCACGCCATACGATCCTGCGCGGACATCCCCCACGGGTTGCCGGTGCGACCGGTCTTTTCCAGCGCCTGAGCTGGCGATCCGCGAAGCTGTCCGTCGGCTACCAGAGATCGCCTCATATCCATGATAAACCCCAACGGGCTTATGCCGAGCGGACAAACGTCCACGCAGGCCGAGCACGTCGTACACGACCACAGAGTTTCATCTAATATAATCCCCCCAACGAGCGCAGGCCTTGCCGAATCGTTTCTTTGTCCGGCCCCTAAAGACGGCACCATGGTTACCGCTTCAAAGTGTTGGCGGACGTCTTGCACCACGCTCCGCGGGGACAGCGGTTTCCCAGCTTCGAAGGCCGGGCATTCCTGTTCACATCGGCCGCACGAAACACACGCATCCAGTTCGATGAGTTGCCAACGCTTGAATTGCTCCACACGCGCCACGCCGATTTCCCCGGTCTCCTCGACCTGCTCGATCGATACCGGAGAAAGCCTCCCCAGACGTTCTATGCCGGCAGCCAATCTCACGGTCCCAGCAATTCCGTGGAGGAGCCGCGTGTACGGGAAAAGTGCGATCACAGTTAGCGCCAGCACAGCATGGAACCACCACGTCGCGATGTGCCAGTTACTCGCGCTCGCCGCCGTCATTCCGAGGCTTTCGAAGCCTCGCGCAAACAGCACTCCCACAAACGAAACTTCCGGCATCGGAGTTTGCTCGCGCACGATTCGGAATCCCTCCAGCACGTATCCGGTCACTCCGATGATCGCGAAAAGGGCGAGCACCAACCAATCTTGCCATTCATGACCGACTTCAGGAGGTCGCTTCCAGCGGCGATACACGAAAAAACCGCACCCGGCTAGTAAAGCCAGCCCAGCGAGATCCATTACAAACTCGTAGACCGCGAAATAAAGCCCTTTGTGAAACACCGGGTCGGTTGGTGCGTGGCCCAGCAGTTTCTCCAGCACATGTTCGACCCCAATCAGACCGGTACCGATCGACAGCACAACGAACCCCCCGAACAAGAGAATATGCGCTGCGCCCGCTGCGCCGTGTCCGCGTACCCGCCGCTGTAAGAACACAAATTGCCAAAGGTTGATCAGACCCGCACGCAGGCTGAGACGTTCGGTGTCGGGCTTTCCGATTCGCCACCGCCGCACTCGACGCGCAATGCCCCACCCCAGTACGCCGGTTGACAAAAGAGAGAGGCCATAGAACCACAGCCTCGCAGCATCCGAGACGTTGCCGAAGATTTCGCGCGTCAGCACAGCGAGAAAGGGCTCTTCCATGAAATGAACTATTTGCCTAATTCGCGGATCAGTTCGGGAACGATTTGGCGCACATCACCTACGAGTCCGTAGGTGGCAACGGAAAACATCGGCGCTTCGGGATCAGTGTTGACGGCGACAACGACACGGGAGTTTTTCATGCCGGCCAGGTGTTGCACAGCACCCGAAATACCGAGAGCCACATACAGTTGCGGGGCGACTACCTTGCCGGTTTGCCCGACCTGCCATTCGTTAGGGGCGATTCCGGCATCCACCAGCGCGCGCGTGCATCCAGTTGCTCCATTCAAAGCATCGGCCAAACAACCGACGTACTTCTCGAATTCCTCACCGGTCCGAAAGGGCCGGCCACCTGACACCACAACGCGAGCCTCGGTCAATTCGGGGCGCAGCGTGGGCCGCGATTCAAGTCCGACGTATTCGCTATGATTCGGCAGCGTCGACGCGTCCACACTCCAGACAATGCGTTCGCCCGGTTCTGCGAGTGGCTCGGCCGCAGGAAACGCGGAGGCCCGTACCGTGATCACCAGCGGCCGTCCGGTCAAAGCCACTGTCGCCATTGCGGCCCCTGCGTACATCGGCCGGCGCAACAGCAATTTTCCATTCGCGAAGGAATAACCCGTTACATCTCCAGCCATCGCAGCACTCAACATCGCTGATGCGCGGGGTAGAATATCTTTCGCAAAGGTCGTCGAGTTGGCGACGATGCTCCCCGCTTCGCGTGCCTTCGCTACGTCCGCAATGATATGCGCGTAACGATCGGCCGTTGGATTTGCCAGCAACGGATGGTCAGCAACGATCACCGGCGCGAAGCGCGCTGCGTCGGCGGCAACAAAAGCGAGTCCCCTACCGATCACCAGCAATTCGACGCGCTCTCCGGAGTGAGCAGCGAGATCGCGCGCAACGGCCAGAGCAGAAGAGGAACCGGGGCGGGCGTGTGCTCCATCGTGTTCCGCTACCACCAGTATGCTCATCGTTCGTGTCCGGGACGCTCGCGCTCAGATCACTTTCGCTTCGTATCGCAGCCTGTGCACAAGTTCGGCCGCGTCGGCGACACGTACGCATACGCGATCGACGGCGACTTGCTCAAGGTGTAAGATGCGCACCTTTGGTTCCGGCAATACCCCTAGATCTCGGTGTGAAATCGTTTCAATTGGCCGTTTCTTCGCTTTCATCAAGGCGGGCAGCGAGGCGTAACGCGGCTCGTTCAGGCGCAGATCCGTTGTGACTACAGCGGGCAACCCGACGATGACCGTCTCCAAGCCTCGATCGGTTTCACGCGCGATGCTCAGCCGGGCCGGTTCGACGAACTCAATTTTCGACGCGAAGGTTGCCTGAGGCCAGTCCAACAGACCCGCCAACATCTGACCCGCCTGATTGGAGTCGTCGTCCACAGCCTGTTTGCCCATCAGCACCAAGTCAGGTTTCTCGCGCCGCACAATGGCCCCGAGCACTTGCGCCACGCTCCAAGGATCAAGGGCGCCGTCGAAGTCAACCCGTACGGCACGATCGGCTCCCATCGCCAGCGCAATGCGAAGTTCACTCTCGAAAGCGGCATTGCCGATGCCGACGGCGGTCACTTCCACCCCTGATCCACGCCGCTCGCGAATGTGTAGAGCTTCTTCCAGCGCAATGGCATCAAATGGATTGATGATAAACGCTAGAGCTACGTCTTCGATCCCCGATCCGTCTGGGCGGATGCGGACCCCTTCGTCAGTCGAAGGAACACGCTTCGTGGGAACGAGAATTTTCACGTCATCGCCGGCCGCTCCATCTCACTTCATGCCCTTGAGCTTCTGGTAATCGATTTTATCGGTAGACGTTTTCGGCAGCGACTCGAGGCAGCAAAACAAGTCCGGCACCATATAGAGCGGGAGGTTCTCCGAACAAAATTTCTTCAACTCAATCATCGACAACCTTGACCCATCGCGTGTACTCGTGAAAGCCTTGATAGGCACGCCATCATCGTCCGGAAACGCCAACACCGCTGCTTCTTTGATCGACGGGTGCCGATACAACGCTGCCTCGATTTCGCCCAATTCGATGCGGTATCCACGCTTTTTAATCATGCGGTCGCGCCTGCCAAGGAACTTATAGTTTCCGTCGACGAGCTCGCGAACGATATCGCCGGTACGATACCATCGTTTCTGGTATCCTGGCAGAAATGCCTTCGACGTGTTTTCCGGCAAATCCCAGTATCCTTCTAAGACGCTTGGGCCGGCGATGCACAACTCTCCTTCCGCACCCTGGGCAACCTCGACACCAAGCTCATCGACCACGAGTGGCTCGCAGTAGGGACAGGCTTTGCCGATGGGAACAGCTTCGCTTTGCGAATCAGGGATAACTCGCGGCACTTCATAAAACGTGCAGACATTGGTTTCCGTTGGTCCGTATAGATTGAAATATTTTGGATGCGGCCACAGCGATTTCAGTAGCTTCAAATATTTGATGGGAAACACCTCACCAGCGAATAAGACAAGTCGAAGGGAGGAACAATCGTACTGCTCCAATTTTCCGAACTGGCCCAGCAGACTCAAGATCGAAGGGGCTGAATACCAAACCGTGAGCTTCTTCTCAGCAATCCACGGCGCCAATCGCGCCGGTTCTTTGCCCAATGCTTCTTCGACGATTACGAGTGTCGCCCCATGTTTGAGCGACACATAAATATCAAGAATGGATAGATCAAAGTGAAATGGAGCATGCGAGGAAAACCGATCATACTCGTTCGGTTTAAACACATCAGAACACCAGTCAATGAAGGCGGCGGCATTACCATGCGAAAGCATGACACCCTTCGGCTTGCCGGTTGAACCCGAGGTATAAAGGATGTAAGCGAGATCGGATGCTTCGCGAATGGCACTGGGCGCTGACGGCGCCGGATTCTCCAGATCGAGTGCTTCAAGCGCCTGCCGCAGTGGCGTTCCACCCCCCACCCCGTCTACAACGATAAACTCAGGCGCGAAACCACTTTCGCTGAATTCCTGCAGCAAACCGGCGGCCAAACGTGCTTCGACGATTAGCGCTTTGACGGCGCAGTTTCGAAAAATATATGCGTTCCGTGAAGCCGGGGCGGTCGAATCTACTGGCACGTAGGCGGCGCCCGCCTTCATGATGCCAAACAATAAAG
Organism: Verrucomicrobiota bacterium; assembly: GCA_003220075.1. Classification (GTDB taxonomy): domain Bacteria; phylum Verrucomicrobiota; class Verrucomicrobiia; order Chthoniobacterales; family UBA10450; genus AV69. The sequence goes on along the minus strand of QHRJ01000065.1, from coordinate 1,341 downwards.
CCACCGCATCGGCAGATTTCCGTAAACACATGCCCACCCGATCATTCGGCTCGACTCCGATGTGGCGCAGGCGGTCGCGCATTCGATCCGAAAGATTCGCCAGTTCCTTGTAAGAAATGCTGGCCCCGTCAGTCTCTTCGACTGCGACCTTATCTGGAAACCGTGAAGCGGACAGATCCAAAAGCTCATGCAGTGCTCTTGTAGTCATAAAGGATTTGCATGGGACTTTCGTCAAACGCGTCGCTTGCACGTCTGTACAGCTACTGTCCGAAACCTTGTTTTTCTGGCATGATTTCATGCTGCCGGTCTATTGAGTTGATGCGGTGCCGGTTTTGCCGCAATCGTGTGGAGATCGAGTCATTGTTTCCTTTGCTATCTTCTGTATAAAAGTCTGGGCTGTGAGGAAATTGAAAGGACGGAAACGAAGGCAACGAAGGTTTCCCCGAGGTTTGTCTAGACCAAACTCTTTGTTTTCTTCGCTATCTTCTCTTTAAATCCATGCCATCTGCGGCAACAAAAAATGCGCGACAAGCAGGCCTACAGCAAACACACCAGTAGCATTAATCACGTGGAACACAACTTGTTCAAAAAATGTCGCGATCGTCATAATTTCATGCTGAATGAAAATGCGGTAGTAGCTTTGCCGCATCTATGTCAGACGCCGGCCGGAGATGGCTAGGAAGTCACCCTTTCTTCGACATCACAAACCGGGCGATGTCTGATAAGGTATTGAGGTTCTCGAATACGGCCTCGTGTGGCTCGACCGTGATCCCGAACTGGTTGCTTGTGATGGTTCGCGAACGTTTTCTTTTCCTAACGATCTTGACGGATAAAAGAAGAATTGCGCGTAGATATAAGCGATGCTCTCGCCTATGACTTCTCGAATCTGGCTGCGACGCGCCTCCAGGTTTCGATATAAATCACTCGCGAAATAGACCTTATCATCGTCGTCAGATCCGCCGGATTCTTGCCCGGCGCTAGAGGGGTGGCGCCGTTTCGCCGCGAAGAATCCCAACTCTCCCAGGGTTCGTATTTTTCCAGGTCATCTTTCAATTCGTCCGGATTCGCCGCGTCACCGGCCGAGTGAACACGGGCGGCCGCCGCCCCTTGATTCGGCTGCGTTACCACTTCTTTTTAGCTTTTTTGCTTTCTTCCTTTTTTCTCCGGCGGTGGTTGTTCGAACTTGGTGTCGCTCTGGGCGGCGGGCGGCTTACCCGATACCAAAGGATGCGGGTAAACAAATGTTCCAGTATAATCGACGCCATTCAGTGCCGCCTTGTATCTTGAAGAGACCTGCGAGGGAGTGCTATCGACGGGAAACCCGGTTCCCAGATTGAAGAA
>QHRJ01000064.1 GCA_003220075.1 Verrucomicrobiota bacterium | reverse complement strand
AGTGCCGCCACACCTACAGGAAGTTGGTTAAAATTAGGAACGGCTATTTGTCTCGTCTGCTGAACGCGCGTGAGTTCCGTGTTCGCCGCCGCTTTTGCCACCAGATCTCCTGATTGCTCGTAAAATTTGGCAAGCTTCTCCAGTTCTTTGGCGTAATCATCAATTAATTGTTCTGTTCTTTGCGCAACGGCATTTTGGGCTTGGTCCATTAACGAATCCGAGTTCATGTCTTGTTGACAGGTAGCTTTCTCAGCCGCGACCAATAAAAGACTTAGCAGCAGAACCGCCCGACGTTGCATTCCTCGATTGCGCGTTTGAACGAAGAGTAGCTTAGCGCGCGTCGCCTTTTGGGAACATTACTTTGTCCGGTGCGGCGTTCAGGGCGGCGAGCAGTTTGGGAAGGAGCCGAGTCTTGATCGAGCCGGCTTCACGCGGAGGAACGAGATAGCGCACGATTGCTTCCAGCCAGGTGTTCTCATTGACGCGAAAGATCACGCGCGGGTGTTCCCTTACTTCCAACTCGTCCACCGGTGTTTTCGCGAGCAGATCGCGGAAAACGCCGACCCGTTCCATCATCTCCTCGCCAATTTCTTCCTCGGTGATTTTCTGCATTGTTCGCGCCACGAACTCCAGATCACTGTTGTAAGCGATGTTGAATTTGATCTCGTTCCAAATGTAGGGGAAAAGCGGCCACGAATAGTTGAACACCATTGTGTTTAGAACTTTCGAGTTAGGAAATTTAATGATCCGTCCGCTCGGATGATCGGTCGAAAGATATTTGCCTCCGAATTCCCACAGAGTGGTGTCGAGATAACTCACGTCAATGACGTCCCCGGTGGCGTCTTCGATTTGGATACGATCGCCGACGTGGTACGGCCGTCGGATCAGGATGTAGATCCAGCCGAGGAAACTGGTCATCGGCGTTTGCACAGCCAGGCCAACGACGACGGAGCCGACACCGACGGAAATGAGCGCGGTGTACCAATTAACGAAAACAACACCAATAACGATGACAGCGATGACCAGAGCGACGAGCAAATGTTCGATCCGGCGAAGAGTGAAGCGAGTGGCCGCGTCATCGAGCCGCCCGATCGCATAAATGGAAATGGCTTTGGCAATCGCGAGCACGATGACAATGAGCACCGCGCCGCGAAGAAATCGCCGGGCGAGATCAACAGTGTTCGAGGGTACCGGAAGCAGCTTCGAGCCGACGAGATAATAAAGGACAGCGCAACCCACGATCAAAAGGGCGTGGGTAACAAACCAGAACTTATCTTTCGTTGCGGCCTTAACTTTTTCCTCGCCCGGCTTGGGGCCGGTAGTTTGGGAAAGGGCCTGCCGAACCTCGGGTTTCTTGGAAATTTCCTCAGCTGTCTCAGCCGTTGCCATTTACTGTAAATTCGAAGAGCGCGGCTTGTTTGATTGTGACGGAAGAAGAGAATCTAGAGAGCGAAAAATGCGCCGGTCATCCCGAGCGTAAGCCGAGGGATCCCCTTGCGAAAGCTTTCAGGTAACTTCCACGGGATTCCTCGACTAACGCTCGGGATGACCGTTTTGCTACGCGGTCTTAATCCAGCTCCGCAATACTTCAGCCACACTCCAGGCTTGCGCAATGCAACCACCCGCAAAATGTGGATCGCGCGCATCGAACACTTCGCTAATGGTACCAATTCCGTTGTCCTCGAGATGCTGCGGAAAGCTTCCAAGAAATTTTCGGGCATTGGTCTTGTTTTTGGGATGCACTTTCAGCCAAGCATCAACAAACGGCCCAATTAACCAGGCCCATACTGTTCCTTGATGATAAGCGCCGTCACGCGAACGGAGGTCACCCGAATAAATGGGTTTGTAATCGGGATGATCAGGGGAGAGCGAACGCAACCCCACCGAGGTAACCAATTTTTCTTTTACGACCTCGACCACCGATGACCAGTGTGCTTGCTCGAGCACCGGGTGTTCCAGCGAGATGGCAAAGATCTGGTTTGGCCGGCAGGAATCATCAGTCGTTCCGCTCTGGCCATTGCAATCGACCACGTCGAATAAATAGCCGCCATCGCCGAACCAGAAGCGTTGATTGAATGAATCACGCGCGCGTTTCGCCGCGTCACTGTACTTTTCCGCGTACGCAAGTTCCCCTTCCTCACGACACCAATGCGAGAGCAGTTCAAGCGCGTTGTACCAAAGGGCATTAATCTCGACCGCTTTGCCGCGTCGCGGGGTTACCACCCAATCGCCCATCTTCGCGTCCATCCAGGTGAGTTGATAACCTTCCATGCCCTGTGCGAGAAGGCCGTCGCGCGGATCGACATGAATGTTGAAGCGAGTGCCCCGCAAATGATACTCCGCGATATCGATCAAGACCCGCAGCAGCAAATGCAGAGTGGTCCGATCGTCGGTGTAATGCAGGTAGCGACTAAGCGCGTGAAAAAACCACAGAGTGGCGTCGGCGGTATGATAAAGCCCTTCCTTTTCTCCATCCGGAAACATGTTTGGGATGAGCCCATCGCGAACGTAATGGGCGAAGGTGCGCAAAATATATCCCGCTTCCAAACAGCGCCCGGTAACGAGGGCGAGACCTTCGAGCGAAATCATGGTATCGCGTCCCCAATCGGTGAACCAGTGGTAACCGGCGATTATCGTTCGCACTTCATCGCCGGCGGCATGCGCGCGAGCGGCTTCTTCGGCGCGACCAGCCGGCGTGATAATGAATTGGTCGCCGGCAAAAACGAGCTCGGCCGGAAATCCACGGCGCGCTTCCGGTAGCGCATCGTCCAGCATTTTCGCGCGCCGTTCTTCTTCCGCTGCTATTGCGGCTTCGGGCGCGAGAACGTTAATGATGCCCCATGCTTCCGTCGAACCAATGACCGCAGCCATGTTGCGCTCTTGCATATCGACATGAAAAAATCCCGGGCTCCAGAGGTTACCTTCATAAGCATAACCGCGGCTCTGCTCGATACGGTAAACGACCTGGTGAATGATTTGTGGTAAAACCGTGAATTGCGCGCGATCGTTTGCCAGTTTTATGCGCAACGGAGGCAGGCCGCTGTCAGGGGCGCTGATTTCATAGCGATCTTCAATTGCACTTAAACGATAAGGCGCGGGCATTCCTTCATTCACCGGCGTCTCGTAATGGCGGAAGAAAAAGGCGGGTCGCAGCTCGAGCCGCGGACGCTTTTCGCCTTCGAGAATGCGATAGATGACGTGAACGGTGTTCTGCAAATGCAGCATCAGAACGCGTTTCTCGAGAACGAGGTCGCGCACGCGATAGGTCCAAACCGGTAATCCATTTTCGAGGCGGAACTCGTGCAAAAAATCAGCCGCGCCCAGTTGGAGTTGACCGCCAGCGCGTTCTTCCGCGCCGAGCGAGATGACATCGTCATCCGCGAAACGCAAGAATTCCGAAACGTGACTCCACATCACCATGCGACCGTGCGGCGCTGGCAGTGCGGCGATGAGCAGGCCATGATAACGGCGGGTGATTGCGCCTGAGATGGTTCCGGAAGCGAACCCGCCGAGTCCATTAGTCACGAGCCACTCGCGCGAGAGGAGCAGTTCGCGCGAATGGCTCGCTTTGTCCCACGGCAGCGTTCGGTTGGTGAAAGTCATTTTGTTCCGGGATCTAAGACCCGTTAGAAATTATCCAGCAACACGGGCAAAATGCTGCGAGCACGTCACGGTCCGGCATTGTGACTCAATTCTTAGCGTCGTTTTGGCTGTTTGCGCGGTTTTGTTCGTTGCCGCGGACGAAGAAGGACGGCGGCTTCTGCGGGCAACAACCATTTTTCGTCCGTTGCAACCCCAACCACGCCGGATCCGCCATAGCGCTGCGATTCGCTGCTCCAAAGAATTTCCCACTCACAATTTGAAGGCGGTGCGAGCAATGGTTCTGATGCCGGCGTTAAGTCCTTGCGCCGTCCGAGATTAACGAGGAGCAACCGGTCGTCGTTTTGCTCCGCGAAATAACGCAGCAGAAAAGAATGCGAACCGAGCACGGCCCCGTCGATCCCACCTTGCATTTGCAAACGCAACCGCGAATCCTCGTGCCGCAACTTGATCAGATCGCGATGCAAATCGGACAGCGCACGATTCGTCTCGCGTTCGCTCCAATCAAGTTTACAACGATTGAACGTTTCGATTTCGTAAGGCACCGGCAGGCGCGCCTGCACCTCGCTTGAGGCGGCGGAAGGAAATTGCGCCAGGAATTCAAACCGGCCTTTCTTCACAGCCTCGCGCAATTTGTCATCGCCTGCTTCGCTGAAATAACGAAATGGGGTGGAGGCTCCGAATTCTTCACCTTGGAAAAGCAGTGGTGTCCAGGGTCCAAGTAAAAGGAGCGCTGTCATCGCGCGATAACGCCCGGGCGAAGTTTGCAATCGGAGCCGGTCGCCGGTAGCAGAATTTGAAACTTGGTCGTGGTTCTCCAGAAAGGAAACAAACGCTTCGGCTTTCAATCCAAAAGCAGGATGCCCGCGTGGCGCTTCCTGCCAGGAATACGACTGACCCTGGAAAAGGTAGCCGTATTTCGCCGTTGAGATAAATTCCTGCGGCCGCCCAGTGTAGTCGCTGTAATAGGCCTCGTTTCGGCCGGTTAGGGCAACGAAGGCAGCGTGATGCCAGTCATCGTTCCACAAACCATCCAGATCATCGCCGCCTTCGTTGCGCGGTCGTACCATTTTCGCCTCCTGCGTTTCGCTCTCTGCGATTAAAACGATCGAGCGTTCAACCGCTGCTTCGCGCGCGGCGCGACCGATCGCGCCAATAATGAATTCTTCTGAGCGATCGAAAATACATTGCGTAGCATCGAATCGGAATCCGTCGAAATGAAATTCCTCAATCCAATAGCGTCCATTGGTGATGAAAAACTCGCGGACCGGTCCGCAGTTTTTCCGATCGAAATTGATCGCGTCTCCCCATTCGTTTTCTTTATCGCGACACAAATAATCGTTAGAAAACGAACCGAGATAATTTCCGTCAGGCCCGAAATGATTGTAGACGACGTCCAGAATGACGCCGAGTCCAAGCGCATGTGCGCGATCGACGAAGGCGCGCAATCCCTCCGGCGTTCCGTAAAGACGAGTCGACGCGAAAAGATTGACGCCATCGTAACCCCAGCCAAAACGGCCGGGAAAATCGGCAATGGGCATCACTTCGAGCAAAGTCATTCCGCTCTCTTTTAAATCGGGTAATTTATCGATCGCCGCCCGCCACGTTCCCTCGGGTGTAAACGTGCCGATGTGCATTTCGTAAATAATTTGGCCGGCGAGTTTCACTCCGCGCCAGTTCCCATCCGTCCATTTGAACGAGAACGGATCGATCACACACGATGCTCCATGAGGGCCGTCGGGTTGAAAACGCGACGCCGGATCAGGAAATGCATCCCCATCGTTGATTTGGAATTTGTAACGCGCGCCCGCAGTGCAGTTCACCGTTCCGGAAAAATAACCGTCATCTTCCGAGGTTAGGGGATGGGTTCTTTCTTCCAAAACAACCGCAAGTTTGTCTGCCTTTGGCGCCCAGACACGAAAATGCGTTTCGTTTTGGCTGATAATTTCGGCACCTATGGGATAACGCCGTTGCATTCTGGTGTTCTTTCGTCGTGAATTCGCGCGACGGTTGTGCGCGATTTCGCTTCTCCGGCAAAGGCCGCGCGTTTTAAATCATCGCGGTGAATAAAGCACGTACAGCCGGCAATGTTCATTTGCTCAAGCATTCTCTTGTCGCGGCCAAGATGTCGGTGTTGCGCGATAAAACAACCGCGACCGCGCAATTTCGTCGTACGCTCGAGCAGATTGCGATCCTACTTCTGAGCGAGGCTTCGCAACATTGGCCGACGCTCGCGGCCGAAATTGAGACTCCCCTTGCTCCGATGACAGGCGCGACCCTGGCACAGCCGGTGGTGTTCGTGCCAATTTTGCGCGCGGGCCTTGGATTACTCGAAGGGATTTTGCGCGTCATGCCCGAGGCCGAAATCGGTCATATCGGGCTCTATCGCGACGAAGTTACCTTGCGGCCGGTCAATTATTATTGTCGTTTGCCCGCCGGACTGGCGCAATCGCATGTTGTCTTGCTTGATCCGATGCTGGCCACTGGTCGTAGCGCAACGGAAGCGGTGACGCTTTTGAAATCCCAAGGCGCAAGCAGCATTCAATTTATTTGCGTGGTTGCCTGCGAAATAGGAATTGAGCAAGTCCGAAGCGTCCATCCAGACGTGTCGATCTACTCCGCCGCGATCGATCCCGAGCTCAATGAGTTTGGTTACATTGTTCCCGGCTTGGGCGACGCCGGCGATCGCTACTTCGGCACCCTATAAGATTTAAGGCGTTCTATGAAATGCCATCGCCTTTCCCGGAGGCCTCTGACACAGACACCCTACAATTGCTAAGTGATAAATTAAACCCTGGAGGGACACTTGCTGCCGTGTCCCTCACTCCTTGCTGGAAGGAACAGTCGCCACTCCTCAATAATTATTCAGCTAACGTCACCTTATCTACGATCATGTCTCCGCCTTGTTTAAGGTAATGAACTTTGACCCGTAGATTTTTTGTCAAAGCGGGCGTCTGGATTGTCTGTCCATCCTTATCTACATAAGTAACCTTCCTGGCGAACTTGTAATGAACCGGTTCACCTGATCCAGTATCCAGAACCAACGCGCTATCCGGCGTATAATCGGTGATTTTGCCTGTGCTCTCGGATCCGGTCACAGTCGAGACCTGACCATTTGCGACCGCCAGCCAGAGAGCGCCGGCGCATGCGAAACCAATCAAGGATTTGATCATACTAATTCCCTTTCTCCATCCTAACCTTGCGCGCACCGCTTTTTCCTTAACGATGCAAACATCTGTAAATATATTCGTCCATCGTAAACAACTTGAGTGTGTCTTGGAGTTAACTAGGAGGCGGCCAGACGTGGACAGATGCCGGTGTTTCGGCAAACTAAAGACGTGGCTGAAGAACGAAGCGAAAGCGGAGGTTTTCGCACTATCCCTTTGATCTGCGCATCCCTCACGATTGCGCTGGGCCTGCTCACGTTCGTTGGCTGGATTTCCGGCCTGCTCCTGCTGGCCAGCGTTCGCGCCAAGTATATTCCGATGGCGCCGAGCACCGCTCTCTGCTTTTCCCTGATCGGTATTGGCCTGACTGTGCACCTGCGCAGGGCAGCGCTGCGCTGGCTGCCGCGTGCCCTTGCCTCATTCGTTCTCGCGATGGCCTGCGCGAAGTTGATCGAGGTCCTTGGGGGTTTCAATTTCGGCATCGACGGCTGGTTCGTCCGTAATCCCGAGCATTTCGGGGCAGTGCCGACGGGACGGATGGCACCCATGACTGCGCTAAACTTCGTTTTTATCGCAACTGGCCTGTTTGCCCTTACTGGAAAACAACCAGCAAAGTTCGCTGGGCCTTTCGGCGCGCTCGCCACCATAATCGGCGCGGTTGTCCTGGTGGGCTACTGGTACGGAACGCCATTACTTTATGGCGGCCATACCATTCCGGTCGCGCTTTCCAGTGCCTGCGGTTTTTTTCTCTCCGGAACCGCTCTTGTGATGCTGGCTGGATCGGCGGGATGGCCGCTGCGAGCGTTTCTCGGCGATTCCACACGCGCGGTATTACTGCGCGCGTTCGTGCCTTTGATTACCGCAGCGGCGCTAATCAATGGTTGGATTAATGCGAGATTGCCAGTACGCATCCATGTCAACCCCGCGGTCACTTCCGCGCTCTGCGCCGTTGTCTTTGCTGCTTTGATCGCCTTGATTATTTCACAGATTTCCAGTCTTGTTGGCAGCCGAATCGATCGCGCAGAAGCTGCGCGCAACCTCGCTCAGGCGGAATTACTCGCACTGAATGCCCATCTCGAAACCAAAGTGCAGGAGCGCACCCGCGAATTGCGCGCCAAG
>QHRJ01000063.1 GCA_003220075.1 Verrucomicrobiota bacterium | reverse complement strand
CTGCTCCACCACGACATAAAAGTCCTGATGCACATCAATCCCAAGCTTGATGACGGCTTTGCTCCGATTAAACTCAGAGCGGGTTCCCTCAAGTGAGGACAACTCAGTGTTTAAATGACACTTATTCATAAGGTGCGGGTGAGCTTACCAACTTGCCCGCACTCTTTACATGTCATCTATGCGATGGAGCGAACGGCTGGCAGCTTTGGTTCCTTGCCTTCCATGAAATTCCACGCTCAACCCGCAGCAACGCGCCACCCCGCCAGCCGTCGCTCATCTTGTTCTCGTTAGGCCTTCGGTTGAGTGAAGCGTCCATGTAGTGAACTTGTGAGCCGAATCACTATTGACTCGCCCTCCAGATTTAGTATAGAAGCGCCTTACTGATCACCTCGCCTGACTTTTTCCTCGTACAGAAAGGAGGCTGACATGTCACTCGATGGGAAACACGCCCTGATCACCGGAAGCTCGCGCGGCATCGGCCGCGGGATCGCTCTGATGCTGGCGGAGAAGGGTGTCAGGGTGGCCATTAACTATTTCCAGAATGAGGCCGCCGCCAACGATACCCTCGCGAAGGTCAAAGAGCGAGGCTCTGATGGTTTTCTCATCCAAGCTGATGTCTCACGGCCTGACGACATCAGCCGCATGTTCGAGAAGGTTCGGGACGAGTTCGGCAGGCTCGAGATCTTCGTGAGCAACGCGCGAACTGATCTCCCCACCTTCTACCAGAAGCCGCTGGAGATCACGCCGGAGCAGTGGGACATGGCCATGGATTCGCAGGCCAAGGCGTTCCTGCTGGGGGCGCGGGAGGCGGCCCGTCTGATGAGTGATGAGGGCAGAGTCATCGCCATCACCTACTCGCCAGGCGGCCGCACCGGGAGTTGGCAGCCGTGGGTGGCGATGGGGTCCGCGAAGGCCGCGCTCGACTCGCTGGTGCGCTACTTCGCCGTGGCCTTGGCTCCGCGCCGTATCACCGTCAACGGCATCAGCCCCGGCGGCGTCTTCGGCCCGCCCAACGTAGTCGAGGGTGGTGTCTTGCGCGCTCTGCCGCAAGACATCCAGGACGCGACGCGAGCCTGGCACGAGAGCGGGTGGACGCCTATGAGACGGCTCGGGACCCCGGAAGACATCGGCAACGCCGTGACGCTCCTGTGCATGGAGGAGGCCGGCTTCATTACAGGTCAGATCATCCACGTGGACGGCGGGGCGTCCATCATGGACACCGTCTTCCCACTTGAAATCCAGCGGGGGTAAAGGTTGAACCGGAGCAGCACATGGTGGGGCAAGTCATCTGCTTAAAGTCGTAAAATTGGGCCGCGCCTAACAACGCCATGCAGCCGACCGCGAGTAGCGTTGCTCTCATGCGCGAGACTTGGATGGTTTCGAGGTTGCGTGCGCGGCGGCTGATCTTGTTCTCGTTAGATGTTTGTGTGCCGCCCATCGCCTGTCGTGGAGGCAAGATGCCAATAGCCGTTCAAGTGCCGAAGACACCAGCGCAGTTGGAAAAGGGTCGCGCTCTGATGCGATCGTTCATCGCTTGGCACAAGGAGCGACATGGCCAGGACATTGACCTCATTAATGCATACTTTGATGGCGCCGCGTTTGAGGACGAGCTGGCTTCGCTGCCCGGCAAGTACGGCCCGCCGCGAGGGCAGTTGCTTCTGGCAACGCTGGATGGAGCGCCGGTCGGTTGCGTGGCCTTGCGCGAGATTGACTCCGGTAGCTGCGAGATGAAGCGAATGTTCGTTTACCCACAGCACCACGGGAAAGGCGTTGGACGAGCCTTGGCGGAAGCAATCATCAAAGAGGCGCGCGCTCTAGGCTATCGAGCTATGCGACTGGACACGAGCGTTCGCCAGGAGGAGGCCAACGGACTCTACCGAAGGCTAGGCTTTCAGAGCATCAAGCCCTACTATGAACTTCCGGAGGATGTACGGAACTGGCTCGTGTTCATGGAGCTAGAGCTATAGCGACGGAACTTCAATCCCACCTGGCGCTCGTTGAACAGGCGCATCACACACCCAAATCAAAACTTATGACAACCATTCAAAGTGACTCCAAGGAGTTTTCCGGCAAGCGGGCGCTGGTTACAGGCGGGACAAAGGGGATGGGCGAAGCTATCGTCAAGCGCCTGCGGCTGGCCGGCGCAACAGTCATTACGACCGCCCGCACCAAGCCCGATGAGCTTCAGTCGCCTGAGCTATTCATTCAATCCGACATCAGCACGCCTCAGGGCGTGGAGAAAGTGGTGAAGGAGGTACTCGCCCGTCTCGGCGGCGTGGACATCCTTATCAACAATGTGGGCGGTTCTTCTGCGCCGAGTGGTGGCGCGCTTGCCCTAGGTGACGAGGATTGGCAGCAGACCTTCAACGCGAATTTGTTCGCCGCTGTCCGCTTGGATCGAGCATTGCTGCCCAAGATGCTGGAACAGAGGTCAGGTGTTATCATCCACATTTCGTCTATCCAGCGCTCACTCCCGCTTTATGATGCAACTTTGGCGTATGCTGCGGCCAAGGCAGCATTGACCAACTATAGCAAGGGACTCTCGAACGAAGTCGCGCCCGAGGGAGTGCGAGTAATTGCGGTGGCTCCCGGCTTCATCGAGACGACAGCCGCCACGGGACTCATCGAGAGATTAGCTGCTAATGCAGGAACAGACTTCGATACTGCAAGGCAAAGGCTGATGGATTCACTCGGCGGGATTCCTATCGGTCGCACTGGTCGCCCTGAAGAAGTTGCTGAGCTTGTTGCCTTCTTGGTATCAGACCACGCTCCCTATATCAACGGCACTGAAATTGTCATCGACGGCGGAACCATTCCGACAGTCTAAACAACCAAAGCGCACACCATGAACATCGAACTACCGCCGACCATCGCCGCATTTTTCCAAGCATTCAACGCGCACGACACGGACACTTTCACGGCTCTTTTCGCCGGAGACGCGTTTGTGGCCGATGAAGGACGCGAATATCGCGGCACTGCCGCAATCAAAGGATGGATACAGAAAGCTAATGCCTCCTACAAACCACGTGCGGTCCCGACCGAGTTAGCCCACTCGGACGAAAAGATTGTTGTCACGGCGCAAGTCAGCGGCACCTTTCCGGGAAGTCCAGCTCCACTCCACTACCACTTTACCCTTAAGGACGACAAGATTGCCGCATTAACCTGCGACTGATACGGATGCCAGCAACTCACAAATGACCGCAACATCTAACCAAGCGCTCCAGCCAACCGCTGGCCGTTCCGATGTCTAGCTTTCACATGACTTCAACACACACATTTCAGTTAATGCTCGCTCTCGCCAGCGGCGGCTGAGCTTATTCTCGTTAGGTCTATGCGAGTGGCGCTTTGTCTCGGCATCATATCGCTCGGTTCTATAATCGCGCTTGGGAATAAACCGCAGCCGTCTGCAACGTCTGCGCCCTTGACTCTTACGCCAGCAGACGGGGCACGAGTGAGTGCATACACGCCGCTTCCGAGATACCCACTGGCGGCCCGCATAAGCCACATCAAAGGCTCCGGGATTTTTCGATTGCATGTGTGGTTGCAAACGGGCTTGGTAAAATCGTTCGAGATAGAGCGGAGCACCGGGGACACACTTCTCGATGCCGCGGCCACCAACACGCTCAAGAAATGGCGATTCAAGCCAGACGTATTGCGGGCTTATGTGGATCCTCACCACCACTTACACGAGGTCCTTATTAGAGTTCCCGTTGATTATGGGATGCGATGAGGCCTAACCAGACGCTGCAGCCGCCGCCTAGCCGGCTTGTTTCCTCCCGCTTTCGTGATTAAAATACTTCCAGAGATTGCCAGGGGCGCCCTCGCTAGCCGCGGCTGAGCTTATTCTCGTTAGCTGGTCGAGCCATGAACCAAGATCGGATGACACGCGAGGCAATTCTCTCCGAGATTCGCCGGACGGCGCAGGAGAATGGAGGCGTAGCGCTCGGCAAAAAGAGGTTTCTCGACGCCACTGGGATCGCAGAGTCTGACTGGAGCGGGCGCTATTGGACTCGGTGGAGTGATGCCGTCGCCGAGGCCGGCTTTGTCGTTCAGTCGATGAATCCACGACTTCCCGATGTCGACGTCATTGAGGCAGCAGCAGCAATCGTACGGTCGCTCGGTCATTTTCCAACAGCGGCCGAAATCCGCCTGGCTGCGTCATCGAATCCTGATATGCCGAGCCATAACACGTTTCGGCGGTTCGGGGGACTCGGCGGCCTTCGGGAAGCCCTTGTTCGCTTTGCCCAAGAACGCGCCGACAACGAACTCCTATCGAAGCTTGGAGCGGCGGCGTCAATTGAATCATTAAGTGGCGAGGCCGAAAGAGAGCCCGCGGAACTCCAGGAGGGCTTTGTCTATTTGAGCAAGGCTGGGCGGCGCTACAAGATTGGCCGAGCCAGCTCGGTCGAGCGGCGCCACAGAGAACTCGCGATTCAATTGCCAGAGCCAGCTGAGGTCATCCATCGAATTCGAACTGATGATCCCGCTGGCATCGAAGCGTATTGGCACAAGCGATTCGCCGATAGGCGCCTCAATGGCGAGTGGTTCGCACTGTCCGCCTCAGACGTTAAAGTCTTTCGCCGTCGTCCGCGCATGTGACCGAACTGCCAGCTAACCAATCGCTCGAGCCAACCGCTGGCCGGTGTGGTTACCCAGATTTGATTTTATGAAACAGTTCCCCATGTTTGCCACGCTCGCCGCCGCCAGCGGTGGCTCAGCTCCGTCTCGTTAGGCTTATGGAGAACTCTACATGAGACCAGTACTCTTTATAGCTGCCCTCGTCCTTGCAGTGGCGTTTATGGGCGTAGGGCAAGAGCAGAGCGCGAGGCGCAGTCACAGAACAAGTGTCGAGGAGACCATTAGGAAACTGGATAACGAACGCATTCAGGCACAGATTCATGCTGATGCGACGGCCCTTGATCGCATCTACGCTGCCGATTTCATAGGCGTAGGGCCAAGTGGCAGAGTGAGAACCAAGCCGCAGGTGATTTTAGATTTCACGTCAGGTGATTTGAAATTTCAATCTATCACTACCGATGACGTTCAAGTGCGCGTCTATGGAAACACGGCTGTGGAGACTGGCCGCTCAATAATGAATGGGCAAGACAAAGGCAAAACTGTTCCCCGTGACACTCGCTTTACCAGGGTGTGGGTGAAGCAGCAAGGGCGCTGGCGGTTGGTTGCCAACCATTACTCGTCCCAGACTACGCCCCAATAAGCAGTCACACCAAATGCCTAACCAATCGCTGGAGCCAACCGCTGGCCGTTGTAATGTCCACGTTTGATTTTATGAGACAGTTCTCGATGTTTGCCACGTCGCCGCCGCCAGCGGTGGCTCACTCCGTCTCGTTAGGCCGCACGTCGGACGAGGCCCTTGGTCCTTGACGATCCTTCGCCGTTTCCTATCGTCCATGGGAGGTATCCAAATGACGAACCTGGTAGCATCAAAGGGAGTTCAAACCCTGCTTGACCGTGCCAGCGGCATTGGCGAAGCTGGCGGCAATGCCCGTCTGAAGGCGATCATGCGTGATCTCCTTGAAAGTACCATGTCGCTAATCGAAAAGCATGACATCAGCGAGAGCGAATTCTGGCAGGCGATCAACTATCTGCAGAATGGCGCGCCGGAATTCGGACTCATCGTCCCAGGTGTTGGCATCGAACATTTTCTCGATCTTCATATGGATGCAAAGGACGCGGCTGCAGGTCTGTCGGGCGGCACACCGCGGACGATCGAGGGGCCGCTCTACGTTGCCGGCGCACCGCTTGTCGAAAGCGGCGCAAACCTCACCGATGATGCGGACGAGGGTGAAGTTCTGACCATGTCGGGCGCGGTGCGCGGCCCTGACGGTGAGGCCGTTCCGAATGCGATCCTCCATGTCTGGCATGCCAATTCAAAGGGCTTTTACTCGCATTTTGATCCGACGGGCGAGCAGGCCACATTCAACAACCGCCGCCGCCTCAAGCTCGGCGCCGATGGCCGCTACGCGTTCAGTTCGATCATGCCGCGCGGTTACAGCGTGCCGCCGGGCGGCGCGACCGACGTCCTGATGGCGGCGCTCGGCCGCCATGGCAACCGTCCGGCGCACGTGCATTTCCTCATCGAGGCGCCAGGCTATCGCACACTGACAACGCAGATCAATTTCGGTGACGACCGGTTTGCGCGCGACGACTTCGCCTTCGGTACGCGCGAAGGTCTGCTGCCGACGCCCGACCGCAGCCGCGGCGATGCGCATATAACCTTCGATTTCGCGCTCGTCAGGGCGCGGTCGAATGCCGACGCCGGCTTCTCCACGCGTCCGCGCGCCTCTGCATGAGCAAGGTTTATGCAACGGCTATGGTCGCGGGAGATCTGGCTCCTGAGGCGGGAAGCGGACATGCGAGGGGCTCCTAACTCATTGCTCCAGCCGACGTCGCCGCTGGCGCGGCGCCGCGGCTGAGCTCAGGCGTTAGGCGACGCGGAAATCGTTTGTGACCGATACCACCACTGTCGAAGACCAGAAGAGTCTGCCGATTCTTGGGTCCGAAGACTTCCGTCTTCGACCACTTCGACTCGGAGACGAGGCCGCGCTCCTCGAATACCTGTCTCAACCCGGAGTCATCGAGCACACGAGCATTCCAGCTCCGACCCTCGAGTCGCTGACGGCGTCTGTGCAACGCGATATCACCGCTTACGCAAAGAGCACATCATTCCGATTCGCTGTCGCCGCATCGGACGATCGCCTCATCGGCATCTGCGGATTCAACAGCTGGTCGCCCGCCCATCGGCACGCGGAACTCGCATATGACTTGGCGCCGCAGTACTGGGGCCAAGGCGTGATGCGTCGCGCAGTCCTAGCCATGCTTACTTGGGGATTCTCAGAGCTTGGCCTTAACCGCGTTCACGCCTTCGTAATGACCAGCAATCACCGATCCATTCGCCTACTCGAGCGCTGCGGCTTTTCGCGTGAAGGCACGCTGCGGCAGTACCGCATCGCTCGCGGCGAACCGAAAGACTTTCACCTTTACGCTCTGCTCGCACAAGACTTCGCCCGCACCGCGCGCGGCGCGTCGCCTAACCAGACGATGCAGCGAACCACTGGCCGCTCTGATGCGTAGCTTTCTTATGACTTCAACAGTTCAATTTCAATCTACGCTCGCTCTCGCCAGCGGTCGCTGATCTTGAGTCTCGTTAGATGCAACGCCGCGATCCACCGCTAGACTCGCTGCCGATATAAAGCATCAACCAAAGAATGCATGCACCCAATTGCTAAAACAGCCCGGATTGCAGGTGCCGTATATCTATCGACACTGCCCCTCGCCATCTACTTCTGGTCTTACCTTCCGGGCAAACTCATCGCGCGCGGAAACGCGACGGCCAGTGCCGAAAACATCCTAGCCCATGAGACTCTTTTCCGCTTTTCCATCCTCGGTGATCTTTTTACGCACGTGATTTTGCTTTGCTTGGCCTTTCTGCTCTACCGATTGCTCTTCGATGTGAACCGCACGTGGGCTTTTGTAATGGTCGGCTTTGTTCTGGTCTCCACCGCAGTCGGTTTCTTGAATGCGCTGAATAGCCTTGCGGCTGTGATTCTATTCCGCGGCGCTGACTTTCTCGTCGTGATCGATAAGCCGCAGCGTGAAGCCATGGCAATGTTGCTCATTCGCCTTCACGGTCAGGGATTTTTGATCAACGAGGTGTTTTCGGGTCTGTGGCTGTTTCCGTTGGGTCTGCTCGTCTTCCGCTCGGGCTTCCTGCCGCAGTTCCTTGGTCTTTGGCTGATCATCGCCGGTTTCGCCTGGCTGGTTATCAGTGTGATAGCCCTGGTCTTCCCGGTTTACTACGACACGGCGTTTGGCTTTGCTCAACCTGTGGTGCTTGGTGAGATGGTTTTCGCGCTGTGGCTTCTAATTAGGGGCCCGAATATGCAAGCGCCCGGGCCCGCAGAACGATGCATCTAACCAAGCGATGCAGCCAACCGCTGGCCGGTGTACTGCCTCGCCTCAATTTATGAAAACACGTTCATTACAATTCATGCTCGCTTTCGCCAGCGGTGGCTGATCTTGTTTTCGTTACGCACAAAATTATGAAACGCAGCCTTATACTGACCCTGATTCTTATAGCGTTGGCTAGCCAGCAATTGACCGCCGAAACGGCGAAATCGGTTGCTCAATCGTCACCCGAAGGCCTTGTTGCCGATCTTTATAAACTGGATGAAAAAAAACAGAGCCCTTTTTCACAAACCAAAGATCATGACTTGGTGACCAAATATTTTTCGGAACGCTTGGCGCAACTTATCTGGAAGGACGCGGTGAAGTCAAAAGGCGAAGTGGGTGCTCTCGACGCCGATCCCCTTTACGACGCGCAAGACTTCGACATCAAAAAGTTCTCGCTTCGAAAATCCAAGTCCGAAAAAGACTCTGCCGAAGTGATCGCTTCGTTTGAAAACATGGGTCACCAAACTGAAATCACCTTTTCTCTTGTTCTTACAAAAACGGGTTGGAGAATTTCGGATATCAAGTATGCGGACGGCAGGCATTTGGTTGGTCTCTTAGGTGGGAAGTAATGTTGTGCCTAACCAATCGCTGGGACCAACTCCGAAAGCTTTCGCGAGCAAGCGCGCTTTCTCGTTAGGGCCTTGCCGTAATGGATTCGAAAATGCCAAGAGCACTGAGACATTGGAGATCACCCGAGAAAAAGGGATATGGAGGTTCATTCTTGAGGCCGGCCTCGGTTGGGGCGCGTTTATGTTTGTCCTGAACCTGTTGATGGGTTGTCCACAACCGTATTCGATTCTCGTTAGCCTTTGCATTTCGCTCGTTGGAGGAGTGATCCTCGCGGTCTCCCTATGGGTCGTGTCGGAAAGGCGATATCGACAATATGTCGACCATGAGGTCGAGCCGCACGAGGCCTAACCAGGCGATGCAGCGGACGGCTGGCGGCCTCGGTCCTTCATTTTCCATGAGATTCCACCCTCAACCCGCGGCGACGCGCAGGTCCGCCAGCGGTGGGTGAGCTCTGTCTCGTTAGACTAGCCCCGTAGACGGCCATGGAATTAATGGTGCGAGATGAGGAGTATGATATTCGCGATCAAAGCCGAGGTTAGCGATCCGTGGGCGGAGACGTTCAAGTTCAGCGCGCAGAAGACGATGTATGGTGGCAAGCACATCGCCAAAGGCGATACGATCTTCGTCTTCGCGAGCGAGAACGAAGGCGGCCAAGGTCTCATCTCGCGCGGCGTTGTTACCTCCGTCGAAACGGTCGCAAAGAAACGGGGCATCCCTCGGCAAACACCGCGCGTGGGCATCACCATCAGACGCACCGCGCTGGCAAAGCGGCGCTTGGGGCGGAGCGAGCTCAAGCTTTTTACCAACTGGAACGACGGCCGACCGGAAACCGAGCTCAATTTCAAATTCTATCGTCAGGCAACGAACAAGATCATCGGCATCTCCGATGAAGCGACCGCGTTCCTCCGCGGATTCTTTTAGGGCCGCCGTTGGTTTGCCAGCCACTCGCATCGCGAGATGGTCGAGTTTCCACCTAACCAAGCGATGCAGCGAACCGCGGACCGTCCTTAGGCCTAACTTTGATTCGACGCGAACATCACTTCTAGCTCGCACGCTCGCTGATCTTGTGTCTCGTTGGGCAGGCGCAGGACCTTGAAAACTAATCTACCCTGCTACTTGAACAGCGAGATGAGTCGCTTTCTTAGAACCAGTATCAAGATCATTTTCGCCGTCTTAAGTCTGGCGGTAATCCTGATCGCCGGTGCCTGCATTGTGGTAAGCGTGAGCCCGAAACCGTTTGCATGGTATATGCGACAACGATTCGGTACGGGCGTTGGAGTCAATACCGTTACGCCACCGAGCTATCAGGAGCTAAGCGAGAAGGTTCGCGTCGAAAAGGACATCGAGTATCCCTCGCAATTTAGGGGCAATCGACTGGATGTCTTCAGCGCAAAAGGCGCTACCGGCCCGCTCCCGACCATCCTTTGGACACACGGCGGAGGTTTCGTAGGCGGGGACAAAGCAGGGATCGCGAGGTGGGCGACGATGATAGCTGCTAAGGGTTATACCGTCGTTTCGATTAACTACGAGCTCGCCTGGGAGAATCATTATCCCGGACCGCTCATTCAGTTTGGTGAGGCTTACGAATTTCTAAAGCACGAACCTCAGCGTTTTCCATTCGCCGATTTTCATCGTCTGATCATCGGTGGCGATTCGGCAGGAGCACAAATTGCCTCGCAGTGTGTCGCCTTGCAGATAACCCAGAACTTGCGAGCGCGATGCAGCTTGGTGCAGTCGTTCCGAAACGAGGCCCCTCAGTTTGTCGCGACCAGAACTACGAGCTTGGATGATCCGAGCTGGTTCAACCCGCAAGCAGATGTGTGGACATCAGACGCGCATCCCTGGGACCACATGAATCCCGCGCGAGGACGAGGCTCGGTCTCGAGCGATACACGCCCTGTATTTGTTCACGCTCGACAAACAGGCGTGGTATTCACGTCTAGGCTGGTCAATACTCGGCCCGTGCATCTGGCAGCAGCGGCCTGGTGATATAATGTACAAGCCGCTGCAGGCGGTCTAACCACGCGCTGCAGCCAACTCCGAAAGCTTGCGCGAGCAAGCTGGCTCCACTGCGCCATGCATTCCATGCGATCCATTCGACTCCGCTCAGGACAGGCCTTAGTTGGTGTGATTCGACTTGCCGCCACTCTCCACGGCGAGCAGGTTTGCGCCCGCCGGAGCCGTGGCTGAGCTTGAGCTCGTTAGACCTTAACGCTGGATACCAACAATGAACCTTAGCGACATCTTTACCAACGACAGCCAGAAGCCCGTACCAAAACCCAACGCAGTTCGTCGGCTTAGCGGTGATGATGGCCCGTGGAGTCCTGAGCATGTGCGCGGTATTATCTGCAATCCGTGCTACGCTGGGGTCGGACCTTATCCCGGTCTCGTTCCCGAAGCAGCATGGGTGCATGCGGCCGCACACACGATCCACGAGGACGGAGCAGAACAGTTTCTCGTTAACATGCTCCAGATGCTTCGCGAGTCCTTCGAGCACGCGCATCTTCAGTTTGGAGAGGCCGAAGACGAGTAAACTATGCATACCGAAAAGACCTAAACCAGGCGCTGCAGCAGCGGCTTCAGCCTGGCCTCGTTAGGTGACTTGCCATAACATTCATTGACACGAACTATCTCAACATGAAGGACCCGCGAGCAGGCTGGAAAGGCCGTTTCTTTCATTCCGAAAACATGACGTTCGCGCCCTATGCCGTTCCCGGCAGGTGCTTGGATTTATGAGCATTCGCATCCAAACGACGAAGTTTGGAACGGACAGAGCTTTTTCTCGTTAGGCCACTAGTCGTGATCACAGTGCCAGATGAAATCCGCACGGCGCGGATGTATTGCGCAAGCCGCGCGCGGCGGACGCCCCACTGATGTTACCGCATATGCGCAGGACCCAGAGGTGACTCTCGCTATCTGACCCGGCGCCAACATGGAGATATCGCCGAAACGCGTGCGGTGATTGATCGTTTCCTGGCGGCATGGGAAAGGCAGGAGGAGTTTTGCTGGCTGCTTTTCACAAGCGATGCCGGAGAGATGATCGGATCGATCGCGGCGCGGACAGAGGATGATGGGTTTAATCTTGGTTTTCTTCTTGCGCGTTCTCACTGGGGCCGCGGTTACATGCCGGAAGCCATCATCGCAGTTGTCGATTGGGCTTTTACCCAGCCGTGGGTCTCACGGGTTTGGGCAGCCGTGATGTGGAAAATCATTCCTCGGCTCGGGCGCTGGAAAAGGCTGGATTCCGCCGCGAGGGCGTTCTACCCAGTTGTCAGTGCATCCCAACACCTCGTCAGCACCGCGTGATTGCTACGCCTATGCCCTCGCCCGCAGTTCCTTAAGCGAGAAGGCGTTATCAGTTATTAGGACGGCCGCATACAGCCCGAAAGCAAGTCGGGGCTGCACGCACAGGCTGGAAACCCGTGTTCCAACGCGCAACAGCGTTCAACCTTGGCCGACCTCCAACCGGACAGGCTGCTTCGCACGATACAGTTTGAGACGCGCCTGGAACTTCGGGCGGAGGCCCTCATCGGCGGACAGAAGGGAGAGCGCCTTTAGCT
>QHRJ01000062.1 GCA_003220075.1 Verrucomicrobiota bacterium | reverse complement strand
AGGACGAGACCGTCGAGCTGTTGCTCGCGCGACCGGGCGATTATCTGCTCCATCAAAAGCTGGGCGAGGCCACGTCTGCGCCATTCCGGTTCGGTGAAAACGTTCACGATTAATCCCTGCCGGCCTTCCGCGATCGTGATCTCACCGTTTTTGTGACGAATGGGAAATGGCGGAACTTCCCGAATGATGACGCCCGCGCCCGCGATAATTTTTTGCGGCGCATTACGTTCGCTCACCAGCCAGCCGAAATAATCGCCGGAAGCGAGCGCTTTGCCCAAAAGATGGAGTGCTTTTGTCTGGAACGACTCGAACAATTCGTCCGGCACGAGGCCCATGTCCTGAAACATGCGGGCGCGATGCCAGCCGATTATGGCAGCATCGTCGGGAGTGGCCTGGCGGATGTGAAATTTCTGCGACACAAAAGCAAAAGCTCTGTCGCGGCCACCACCCTTGCAAGTAAAGACGGCTCGATTCGGCGCGGTTATTTCGATAGAAACAGCGAGGAAAGTTCTTGTTCGCGCAACCATGGCTGATCTTGATGCACAGATTGAAAAGTTGTCAGCGGCGATTGCCGGTTTGGAACTTCAAAGAAGTAATCTGGGCGATGCGATTGTCGATCCGGCGATCGCGGCGTTGCGGGAGCAATTGGCGCAACTCGAGAGGGGTCACGCCCCCACAGCGGATGAGCGCAAGCTTGTTACGATTGTGTTCACTGATGTTTCGGGATTTACCGCGCTTTCTGAAAAATTAGATCCCGAAAAAGTTCGTGAGTTAGTCAACGCCTGCTTCGATTGGCTGGTGCCGGTGGTGCAAAAATACGACGGCACCATCGACAAGTTCATTGGCGACGAGATCATGGCGTTGTTTGGCGCGCCGGTGGCGCATGAGGACGATGCCGAACGCGCCTTGCGGGCCGCTCTTGATATGATGCACGCAATCGTTGCGTTCAATCGCGCTAACGGAACCGCCCTTGGTCTGCATCTCGGTATCAACACCGGACTCGTGGTCGCGGGACAGATTGGCGGTCATGATCGCCGCGATTACTCGGTCATGGGCGATGCGGTCAATCTGGCGGCGCGACTGGAAGACGCGTCATCGGTGGGAGAAATTTTTGTCGGACCCGCAACTTACCGGCTGACACAACGGATCTTTGATTTCGAACCGGTTCCACAGTTGAGACTCAAAGGGAAAGAAGCGCCGGTGGAAGTGCACCGTTTGCTGGGGGCGAAGGTCGCGCCGAAGTCCACTCGCGGCATTGAAGGTTTGCGCGCGCCCGTAGTAGGCCGTGATGAAGAGTTGGAAGAGATACGCCGCGCGCTCGCAGATCTTGCGGACGGCCAAGGAAGTACGGTGGCAATTCTGGCTGAAGCGGGGTTGGGCAAGAGCCGTCTGATCGCGGAAACGCGGGCGTTACTGCCAGCAAACGTGACGTGGGCAGAAGGCCGCGCGCTTTCCTTCACTGCGGGCATGAGCTACTGGCTCGCGCGTGAGATTGTGCTGAGTCTCCTGAACGTCAAACCGGAAGCTGCGCAATCCGAAATTGTGGCAGCATTGCAAAAAAGCTTGGACGGTCAGTCAAAGATTTATCCTTTCCTGGCTCGATTGCTGGAGGTGCCAATGGACGCAGCCATGGAAGAGCGAATGAAATTCCTTTCGAGCGAAGCACTTCGATCCGGGATTTTGGAAGCGTTGCGCGGATACGTCCGCCGTCGCGCCCAGCAGGAGCCATTGGTCTTGGTGTGGGAAGATCTGCACTGGTGCGACCCTTCCTCCTGGGAGCTCTTGGAAACGCTGGTTCCGCTTTCTAATGAGGTGCCTCTTTTGCTGCTATGCGCGGCACGGCTGGAAGACAATCGCCTGTTAGACGTACTGCAAGGGAACGATTCCAGCTATGCGCGCCACATCATCCGCTTGTCACCATTGACCCGCGATGAAAGTGGCTGGCTCATTCAACAACTACTGAAGATCGAAAGCCTCCCAGACCAGATGCGCGAGCTAATTTTGAATCGCGCGGAGGGGAACCCGTTTTTCGTCGAAGAACTTCTGCGATCGTTAATCGACGCCGGCACAATCGTGCTCGAGGGGGACCAGGCTGCGGCCACGCGCGAGATTGATGCGATGGAAATTCCGGAGACGCTCCAGGGCGTCTTGGCTGCGCGCATTGATCGCCTGCCCCTGGACAATAAACAAACCCTGCAACGCGCGTCAGTCCTTGGCCGGATTTTTCAAAGGCGGGTGCTTGCCTATCTATATAAGGAAAGGGCGACACCCGGGCTTGCGGCATCTCTAGGGGAGTTGCAGCGGCGGGAGTTTATTCAATCGCGCGAACAGCAAGCGTCAGAAACGGCCGGGCTGGAAGAAGGCGAGTATATCTTCAAGCACGCCATCACGCATGATGTCGCTTACGACTCGATGCTTTTCGCTCGGCGTAAGGAACTGCATCAGCTTGCCGCCGAAGCGATTGAAGCGTTGTTTCCCGGCCGGCTCGACGAACTCTCCGCGACGCTGGGATATCACTATGACAGGGCGGAAGCGGGCGAGCGGGCGATTGTTCATCTCGGGCGAGCGGCGGAACGAGCAAAGGCGACGTTCGCCAATGCGGAGGCGATAGGTTTCTACGAATCGGCCATCCGGCACATCACGCGCGCAGGCGAGGAAAGGTTTCGTGAAAGCGGGGCGCGTTTGAATGAAGGCTTGGGCGATGTTTTGACCCTGGCAGGGCGTCATGACGAGGCGCGAAACGCGTTTGCTCGCGCCCTGAATCTTGTCGGAAATGCCGAGCGTATCTCGCGCTCTCGACTTCATCGCAAGGTCGGTTTTAGTAACAGCCTGCAGCGGCATTTCACCGAGACCGCGTGCGAATTCGATCTTGCCGATCAGGAACTAGGCGAGCCGACGAAAGTGGCGACTGCCGGCTGGTGGGAAGAGAAAGTGCAGATTCAACTCGAATGGATGCATCTTTTTTACTGGCAGGGAATGGTGAAAGAGATGCGAGACCTAGCCGAGCGATATCGCAACGTGATCGCGGAGCGTGGCGCTGCCGCACAACGAGCAGAATTTTTGAAAATGATTGCTCTTTCCATGCTGATGGAGTCGCGTTTCCGGCCCTCGCAGGAATGCGTCGAGCTGGCGAAACGCGCCGTGGCTACGAGTGACGAAACAAACAACCCGGCGCAAGCCGGGCATGTCAATTTTGTCCTGGGGTTGATCGAGTTGTGTCATGGCGATTTTGGCGGTGGGGTGGAACAGTGTGGAAGGGCCCTCGTGATGGCCGAGCAGACTGGTGATCTAGTTTTGCAATCGCGTTGTCTGACCTACCGAGCAGTGGCGTTTCGGCGCTTGGGCGACGTCGCGCGTTGCAGAACAGATGCGGAAAAAACCTGCGAACTCGCTAACAAGCTTGGCATGGTTGAATACATCGCTATGGCAAAGGCGAATCTCGCCTGGGTGACATGGCGGCAGGAAAATTACGCGGAAGCCGAGAAGCTCGCCACCGAAGCGCTCGAGTTATGGCATGGAATGCACGATCCTTATGGATTCGATTGGATGGCGCTTTGGCCGCTGATCGCAATCGCCCTGCACCGGGAGGATAGCAGCGCCGCAATCGGATTCGCGCGCGGTTTGCTGGCCGAAAATCAGCATCCGTTGCCGGAGAAGTTGTCGAGGGCAATTCGTCGAGCCTGCGATGAATCGCAAAACGGTGCGCAAGAAGATGCCGCCGCCGACCTTGCCTCAGCTATGGGCCTGGCTCGGGAGTTACGTTATTTGTAGCAAACGGAATCGATCGAGTGGCTGGCCGCGGCTCTTTTCGACAAGGTTTCCAGCCACCATCTCGCCACCAGTGCGTCTACGGGCGTCGCGGGTGGTTGTACTGGATAACCCGAGGAAAGCGCCGAAATAAAAATCGCCAATTGGAATAGCCGAGCGAAGCGCTTGGGGTGCGGAACACAGGTCTCCGGCCTGTGCGCCCAGCGGGTTTGCAACCCGCTGTCTCGCAGTTTCCCGCGTAGCGATGCGTACTTTTGGCGGCTGATCAGTATGGTCAGCGCCGCTCTTTTTAGAAGCAACCGCCCCCGGACTGAGAAGCCGCACTTTCATGAAATGCGGATGCGATTTTTCCCATGCTACAGCTTGTGATTTCTTTTCGAAGTAGCGATCGATTACAACGGCGTTTCGCTCCGCTTCGTTACGGCCTGAGAGGCGGGCGGCCTTCCGGGTTACCACGGCCGGCCCGGTATCAACCGCGATTAGTTCCTCGTCCCCGAGCAGAATCCTGCTGCCGTAGCGGATCTTCTTCGGATCAACGGCGCAGTGACCATTTCGGAGACGCGCTCCATTCCAGGCTGCGCGCAATTGACCTTCCTCTCGCCAATAGGTGGTAACGCGCACAAGAGTCGGCTGTTCGGCGGCGTAAGCCCACGACGCAAAGAGGAGAATGCCGATAATTGAAGCAAATCGCGTTGCCATGACCCGTCAAAAGAGGGTTGCCGGGACGCAAAACAACCCAAGTGAGGAATGCCTCAGTAATTTAGCTCCCCGAGAGGAATCGGAAATGCCTGTCATTGTGGATGCAATGCAGATCTTTTCGATTCTAAAAATTATAAGATTTTTGCTGAAAAACCGCTTGTCAGGCGCACGAATTGCATTATAGAGGGCACTCCCAAAATGAAAAAAGTTCTCCCCCTAACGCTGTTTTCCCTGGGCTGCGCCGCCTTCTTCCCGGCCACGGCTTCGGCTCTCTCCATGTCCATGTCGCCGCCGCGATCAAACTCGCAACCGTCCAAATTCGTTTTTAAAGATAGCTCCGGCAAAGCCACCTCGGTCGATGTCGTCCAAAGTTATCAGCCGACTAAAATCGTGCGGCCTTTCACGACACCCGATCGCCAACTGGATCCGAAATTGATGCGTGCCGCTACCATTGCGGAGGAACGGGCGCATGCTCATTCGCGCCGGCAATGCTGGCACGCAGTGAAGGAGGCGCTCCTGGCATCAGGCGTGATCAGTTCCCGTCCGACAACGGTCTACGCCAAACAGGCCGGCCAGGAATTGGTCACCAACTATGGCTTCCGAAAACTGGCGGTGAGCGATCCCTATCAAGCACCCGTTGGCTCGGTCCTGGTTTACAATGCCAGCCGCGCAGCCGGCCACGTCGAGATCCGGACGAAAGATGGTTTCGCGAGCGATTTTCGCTCGAAAACGCCATCGCGTCGCCCGTTGCTCGGGATTTTTGTTAAATCGTAATTCGCACCTTTTTAGGCGGCTATTTCTTTAGGCTGAGTCCGCGCGAGAGCGCTCTGTTTGTTCCAAGCCACAGGCATAATCCGGACCAACTGCGACGAACGGTACGGCAATGAAGCTGATCGCGGTCATCGTTAGGCCCGCACCGTGCAGAGCGCGATGGGACCAGTCGCCTAACTGATCGCTCCTGCGATCAGAGGGCCTGTTTGTGGCTGTGCTTCATCGGTGAGGTCGCGCTGTTTGCGGCCCAGCGTACGGCCCACAAAAACCCACACGCCTGCGATCGGGATGGTCAGGAACGCAATCACCGTCAGGCTCGCCACTAAGGCTTGGATGCCCATGAACGCCCAGGCTCCGAGACAATCGCCGAGACGATAGACGAACGTGTCGACGAAGCTCTTCGATTTGTACTTCACCTCGCGTTCGACGACAGTGTAGAGAGCCTCGCGCGCTGGTTGTGCGGTAGCGAAGTTGCTAATGCGCAGCAGAATCTGCACACCGGCGAGGACGGCCAGTTCCGGGGCGAGCTGACCTACCGTGAACCCGTGCTTCCCAAGCCACGGCCCGTAAAGCATTGCGAGCGACAGCGCAATCCATCCGAGCACAGCGATCGCCGGCTGCGAGATCAGAGCGAACGTGATTCCGAACCAACGAATCAGGCGAGCCGT
The DNA here is from genome assembly GCA_003220075.1 of Verrucomicrobiota bacterium. Lineage (GTDB taxonomy): Bacteria > Verrucomicrobiota > Verrucomicrobiia > Chthoniobacterales > UBA10450 > AV69. The sequence goes on along the minus strand of QHRJ01000062.1, from coordinate 129 downwards.
CAGCAGAAGTTGGATGAGCACTGTACCGAGCTGCACCGAGAATTCAATTTTACCGAAGTATTGAGTGCGCAGGTCACGATCGTGGATGGTGAGATCGACGAGCTTGCCCTGTTGGTAATACAAGAATGT
>QHRJ01000061.1 GCA_003220075.1 Verrucomicrobiota bacterium | reverse complement strand
CCAAAAGCACTACCCTGTCCGGTTAGGTCGTACTTCTCGATTGTGTTCGTGTTGAACAGCGCAACGTAAAGGTTCCCTGTGGTGGTCGAGCGCCGTCCCGTAAGGATCAGCCCCGGTGTTCGCAACGAACACTGTGCCTTCTCCGGTCGGGTCAAACTTCTCAATCGTCCTGCCTTGGACATTTGCAACAAAGAGATTATCTGCGGCGTCAAACGCCAGACCAGTCGGTCCCGCCAAACCAGAGTTGCTGAAAAGCGTTGCATTGCCGGATGAATCTAGCTTGTAAACAGCATTCCCATTCGTACTCGACACGTACAGAAGGCCGTTACGATCAAAGGCGAGGCCGAACGGAACATTAAAGAGCGCATTGCTGGCAAAGACGGATTGTTGCCCCGTCGAATCGATTTTGATGATTTGATTAGTATTGGCATTCGCGACGTACAACGCCCCGGAACTGTCGAATGCCAAGCCACGCGGCTGATTAAGAAAGCCGCCGCTTGAAAACACAGTCATGGCGCCGAAAGGATCGTACTTATCGATCGTCAAGGTACCTGCGTCTGCAACGTAAAGGTTCCCTGTGCTGTCGATTGCCAAACCTGTCGGCGCGCTCAGGCCGGTCGCGAAAACTGTTCGATTTCCGGCAGCATCAAATTTAAAAATGTCACCAATGTTCGTGTCCGACACGTAAATTTTAGTTGCAGACGTTTGCGCGGAAGCTGTCGCGACAACGCTGCCGACGAGCAAAATTGCCAACAATGTACGAACCGGACTATGGATGGGCTTCAGCCAACAGCGGGGATGCATCCCGCATTGTTAAACGATTAAAAGCTTTCCACGCGAGCCAAAAATGCGTCAGCGAACATCCGCAAATATCATTAGATGTGTTGTGACTTTCGTTGTGACTCGCTTATTTTTTGGAAGTCATGCCGCGGATAAGTAATTGACAATCAAAGTCTTGAGGCGGGGGCGGGAATCGAACCACGCGAATAGAATGACGGCTGGGAATCTATCCGGTTTCCATCGCGAAAAATACAGAGTGACAATCGGCGGACATGAGTAACCAGCGCCGGGAGCCAGCCTGTAGAAACAAGCTCGTCTACGTGCGTCTCGGAATCAGCCAGGACTAAACTTATGTGGCGAGTCGGAACCCTGCAGCCCAGGCGACAGCCCGCTGCGCTGCCGCTTTCTTTTCAACCGCCTTTGGATTGCATCTGCGAGATTCAGTGTTTCGAGAGCTGTTCAGCACAATTTGATGGTGCCACCTTTATCCACTTCTTTATCCACCGACGCGAAAATTTGCGCTCGTTTAAGGACAGGTGAGATCACGTCAAAAGTGCCATCTCTCCTCTAAGCAGGAAGTGAGTCGTCTTGAGCAAACATGGGCACATCAGGCGAAAACTCAATGCCATTGAGGCGCTCTACCAACTGAGCTAAGACCCCGCAAAGAATTGTTGATTTTGGATCGCTGATTGCGGATTTGCAACAGGGTTCAGCGATCAACATCGCGCCATCAGAAGGCACGCGCTGCGACGACTGAGGGCCTGTGTTTACGCGAAAAGCGGGGATTTGCAGATCGCCGCAAAACGAATTCGTCAACGAACGTCTTCGACATAACTCGCGATTTGGTAATCCGTCACCACACCTATTTGGACCTGATTCAGTGCCTTGTCGTAATGAAAGCCGGCATTCCCGTTACCGGAGAAGCTACGACCGATGATCGCGCTGAAGACGTCGACGTTGCCTGTTAGCGCAATGTCGGCACTGGGCGCATAAAAGGTTGCGAAAATGTTCCCGGGCGAATCGACTTCAATTGTTTGCGTAGTACCAGAGACGGTGGGGCTGATCCCAAAAAACTTCATGTGGCCAACGCGACTCGGGTTCGGATCGTCAGCCGGCGTTGCCGGAATTAACGGTGGGACACCAGCGCTACCAGGGTTGGCGGTTTTGGTGCCGCGGTCGACATTCTGATTATCGAGGTCCTCTCCTTTCACCTTCATGTTCCCGGCGAACCAGATCTCCGCGGTTACGCCCTTCTCGACGGTGACCTTTCCGGTAATGTGGCCGTTGACAACGACCTTCGCGTAAGCGTACGGAAACGTCGGACTGCTGGCGTTACCATTCGTTATCGTTACGCTACCGCTAATTCCTGAACAGACGAACCCGCTTGGACTACTATCGCTCGTGCCGGTCGCGGTGATGGTCCCGGTCCCGGAACTGGTAGCGGCGAAGCCGGTTGTGTCAGGCGCCGATAGCGGCGGAATCGTGAAGGGCACATTGTTGTCGATCGTTCCGCTAATCTGATAACCGGAATGCGTAACGTTGCCGCTGTTTGTTGTCACGTCGCCCCAGATCGGACCGCCTTCAATAAAGTTCCTTGTTGCAACAGATACGTCGCCGTCGTGCGCGTCCGCCAGATAGGTCGAGTTCGATGGATTAGACCCGTAGTATGAAGTGGTATTTGGTCCCGGGATGTCGTTGTTTACTACTTTGGGACTACTAGGATTCGGATTAGTTGGGTTTTTGGAATTGTAACTGTCGACGAACCCGGCGGTGCCCGGGCCGTCAAACGCATTTACGACCCTCAGCGCACCGCCAAAAACATAATACTTCGGAACCGCAACCAGTTCGATGCGCCGGGTAATTTGAGGATATGTGACCGGCGCCAAACCAAGGTTATTCCCGTCTCCGTCGCCATAACTAGCCTTGAAATGATCGAACTTAAAATCGATCTTGCGCAAGAGGGTGTCACCCACTCCGCGGCTGGCGGAGTTCGCCACGAAATTGGGGCCGCCCGCAAAAAACTGATCAGACAGACCGACGCGGGGTAAACCGAAGAGCCGGGCAGTTCCAACTGCACGAATTCGATAATAGGGGGTAGTAGCTGGAATGGTCCCCGTGTTATCAGTGAGTTTGTCGATGGTTACAGTTGTAGAAAGGCTGCCTGCCTGTCCGAAGCTACTGATGGTTTTGGTCCAGGCAGGTCCGGGAGTTGGAGCCGGGGACGGCGCAGCGGCCCAGCCGTCTGTGGTAAAGGGCAAGCTACTTGGATTGAGCGCTTTTCGCACTTCGTCAAAACCCGCTTCGCCGCCCGCTTCTGCCGCGTAGAGAGCCTCCTTCCATGCTTTGAGTTGCTTGGCCGTAATATTGTAATGCCTGGTACAATTAACCAAAACGTTGGCCCCGATTAAGGAGATAATCACGATGGTGCAAAGTGCACAAATGAGAGTGTTGCCGCTATTTCCCTGCTGAACTCGTGTCTTCATTGCGTTAGCTGGAGTAAATCAGCCGTCTCCTCTTCTCCGGTTGCGAAGATACGTGAGAGAAAAGATAGTTGTGCCGGCTCGCTCGTTATCTAAAAAACTTTGACCGCCCCTGGCGAATCTCGGCAGAAAGGTTACCGTCGATTGCGTAAACTCGGTGTTGAGAAGCTCGATATCGCTAGTGGCGGGAATCAAATTGTCAGCGCTTGCCGCGATGTTGGTGAGACCGCCGTTTTCTCTTCGCTGGATCCCCTGATTGACGACGGAGTAAACCACGTTGGTAAGCGCGCCTATCGTAAGGGTAGCGTTGCCATTACTGAAAGTTGCCGCGATCGACATCGTCGCCTGACTACAACTCCCCAAAGGGCAATTCGAGACGCTTTGAATCGTGGTTCCCGCCGGGATACCGGTGCCAACGACAGATTGGCCGACGTTCGCATTCGAAAAATGAGAAGAAACCAGCCCAAGCCCTGGGCAGCTAATAGCGGTAGAACCTTGCGTTGTTGTGACGTTATTCACAGTACTAGCCTGATAATTCGCGACGACTTTGTTCCCAACCAGCGAAAGCGCTGGCGTAGCGCGCGTGGGCTGGTTGCTGCCATTATCGACCAGGTAGTTCGGAATGATGCAAGTAACAGTTTGCAGATCTGTGCTGGTGGTGACAATGTAGGATCGTCGCACGTCCCGGCTGAGAGAGTCGATGATCCGCACCTGTTGCACGTGCGAAGAAAAGTAATTATCCACCGCGTTGAAGCTCCGTTGCAGGCAGATTGAAGCAGCAATGGTCGCGGCCAGCATGAGCGAGCCGATGGATACGGCGAGCATCATTTCGATCAGGGTGAAGCCCTGGTTTTGCAGGCGAGCCGGCTTCATTTCTTGGTTCCCGCCGCGATTAGCGTTTCGCTTTCTTCGCTCCGTTGCCGACCGCCGAAGGTCGCGGTCCAGGTATATTTCACCTTCACCTTCACCATGGTCGTGCTGCTGAAGTCTGGCGCCGTCGCCGGCGAAGCGCTTGGATAAACCGCGGCACCGGGTGAGCGCGTGTAAATGATAGTGGGAGTGCCGCCTGGAAGAGGAGTGCCACTCGGGTAGCCGCTGACCGTAACTTTTTCGGTGACCCGGGCAGCGAGATCAGACGAATTAGAAGGATAAACCAACGACATCGGCCTCGGCCCTGAGGGCGACCCCGAAGGGGTGGGCTGTGGGTTCATCATATAGGCCGGTGAGATCAGATCGGTGAAGGCGAGGTTGCGTAAGCCTTCGATGCGGTCCTGGACGCCTTGCACGGCTGCCACACATTCCTTGCTAGCGTCGATGTAACGCAGGCAAACGGCGTTGACTTCGAAAATGGTCACAAAAAAGACGCCGACAAGAGTGGCGGCGACGAGGGTTTCGGCGAGCGTGCCGCCGGCCTGAAGTCGCGTGGGGCGAGCTAAAGCCATTGCCAAAAATTGCAGCAGTCTGTATGCCCTTCCGAAGACTCTTCTGCGGCATTAAGAAGGCTTGGAATAATATTTTGCGCCTCGCCGGAAAACCGCCCGCTGAAGGCCAAGTTCTCCCAACCGTCACTCCTTACTAAATAGTGACAAACGAAAGAAAACCGGTCTGGCAGCGCAGCTGGTCAGCACGCAGCAAAATTTCAAGGAAATGCAACACGCTCTTTCCGGTAACCATCTCAGTTGGCAAAACTTGTAGCTAACGCCCAACCAAGGAAATTCCCGCGGTTTGCGCCGCACGGATGACGTCTTCTCTTTCCAGCAACAGAGTGCGGCCTGCTTCCAACGCAATCACTCGAATCTTTGCCTCGACCGCCACGGAAATCGTTTCAGAACCAATGACAGGAACGTCGAAGCGCATGTCTTGATCCGGTTTGGCGACCTTGATCATGACAGCACCGCCCCGACCAAGCGCACCGCCCCGGCGGATTGTCTCATTGGTTCCATCAAATCCTTCAATCGCGAGGACGGTCCCATTTTTGACGATTACGGTTTGCCCAATATCGAGCGCGGCGATTTTTTGCGCGATATCCCAGCCGAGATCGATGTCCGACTTTTCCCGGCGCGATAGTTTCGGTCCCGCAATCAAACCGTTTCCTGCCAGAAAATCCTCCAGAAAAGTGGTCGCTGGTAAAAGCGCGACACCTATCTTGTCGAGTTCAACGGCGATGGCCCGAAAGATCGACTCGGCGTTGCGTTGTTTCATTTTCGCGAGCAGCAGCAGGGCGCGCCAATCGGGATGAAGGTCGAATAGATTTCGTGGCGCGATTTGGCCTGCCATGATCGCCCTGGTAATCCTGGCATCGCGCAAGGTGCAAAGCATTCGATTCAATTGACCGACGCGTAGCCAGCAAATTTCATCGACGAGCTGACCAAGTTCCGCGTCGGTCTCTCCTTCGAAAGCAAGAGCGAGAATCTTCCGGACGCCTGCTGCTCGTGCCGCCCGCGCGAGGACCCGCGGATAAACGCCGTTGCCGGCGATGATGGCGAGTTGATCGGGCGCGTGCAATTTCGCGCGAAAGAGCAGCTAGGAATGCCGCCGGCATTTTACGTGCAATTGCGCAAGGGCTTTTTGCAGCGATGCCTGAATGGCAGCGACTTCTTCCGCGGTATGATCTTCCTTCATTGCGGCCTGTGCGCGGGCGACTGCCTTCTCTGCCGCCGCCTCATCGATTACCTGGGCTTCCAGGGCCATATCGGTAAGAACCGAGACACGCTCTGGCGTAATTTCAATGAAACCTTCACCGACAGCCAGCGAAGTGGCGCGTTTGTCCTTTACCACGCGCAGCTCTCCCGGTTTTAAAATCGTTAGCACCGGTACGTGCTTCGGATAAACCCCAAGTTCGCCTTCTGATCCCGGAAGCGTCACCATCTCAACGTCCTCGGAATAGGCGGTTGTTTCCGGCGTAACAATTTCAAGTCGCAGCGTCGCCATTAACTTTCCTCCTTGATTTGATCAATGCCACCCTTCATGTAAAAATTTGTTTC
>QHRJ01000023.1 GCA_003220075.1 Verrucomicrobiota bacterium | reverse complement strand
CGGCAAGGATTGGGACGATACCATCGTCAATCACATGGCGGAGGAATTTGATCGCCAGCATGGAGAAAATCCGCTGCTCGATCTACAAAGCTACCAGGACCTGCACACCCGAGCCTTATCAGCCAAGATTCAGCTTTCCAGCCGCATGCAAACCGCGGTCGTTCATCATCACAATGGCAAAAGCGTCAAGCTCGAGATCACACGCAATGAATTCGAGCGCCGCAGCCAGCATCTGGTGGAAAAATGTAAGACCATCTGCGAAATGGTGATGCAGGAAGCGAACATGACCTGGGACGATATCGACAAGATTTTGCTCGTCGGTGGCATGACCCGCATGCCGATGGTCCGCACCTTGGTTTCGCAGTTGACCAAAGCGCCGGTGATTGACGACGTGAATCCCGACGAGGCCGTGGCGAAGGGCGCCTCGATCCAGGCGATTCTTTCCTTGCTCGAAGAAGAGAAAGTCTCGGGCGAACAGGTGCTGCCGACCGACACACGCGATCAATTTGTCGGACGCGAAGGCGGCCTGATTCAGGTCACCAACATCACCTCCCATACCCTTGGGGTTGTGCTGTGGGATGAAGTGCACCTTGAGGAATACGTTTTCCCAATGATTCGCAAAATGACGGCGATTCCGGCACGAGCGCGCAATTCATTCGGCACCGCCATGTCCAATATGCAGCGCGCTGTCGTCCGAGTGGTGGAAGGCGAAAGCACGTTACCGGGCGAATGTACGCCGCTCGGGATTTGTGACGTGGAACTTCCGGCATTCTTGCCGAAGGGTTCGCCGGTTGAGTTAACTTACGAATATAACGCTAACCAAGTTCTGGAAGTTTCGGTTGAGGCCAGTGGTAACCGCGCCAAGGTTTCCATCGAACGAAACACCGGTCTGGCGCCAAACGAAGTGGCGCAGGCGGCAGCGAATCTGGGATCTCTGCGGGTTGCATGATGGTGTGAAATGCGCAGCCGTTTTCCCAACCCCCCTTCCCGACGATCCCCAAAAGTGGGAGGGTTGGAGTAAGTATAAATCGACCAATCCCTACGAGCGTCTTTGTCTCGACGTCCAACAGAATCCGACTAACGAGCTGATCGAAGAACATTGCCGCGAGCTTTTGCGGTGGTGGCAGAAAAAACTCCCGCTAAAAAATCAACCGAGCAATCCGGTTGCCCAGCTTTTGCGCGCCGGCCTGGACGAGTCTTCGCGCTATCTGACGGAAGCGCGCATGGAACTGCTCGATCCCGAGCGTCGGAAAAAAGTTGATGCGGTCTTGGCCGCCGAAGCGGAGCAGCAGGCGATCGCGGAATTTAATAAGGTTCTAGCCTTCTCCATCGCAGACGGCGGCCTCCGTCCGGAGGAAGAGAAAGCTCTCCAGCGTTTCGGCGCGGATCACGGTCTGTCGGAAGAAAAAGTCCTCCAATTTATTGAAGCGAAATTAAAGGAAACGGGAACAACTCGGGTGGTTCCCGAACCGGAAGTGAAGACCGAAACCGCGGTGGCGGTCGCACCGGGCGATACTAAATCGGAATTCCTACGCGTATTGCAGCTTAGCGGGTTGGACAGCGAGTCGATGACTGACGATCAACGCGATGCCTTGATCAACATCGCGGAAAACTCCGGGCTCGATCCGGGGGATGCCGAGGACATGGTGGACGAGTATCTTGAAGAAATCGACCGAAAACAGATCGCCGAGATCACGAAGGGCAAGGCAAAATCCGCAACACCGGTCGGTCTGAACGGAACGAGTGCGGCCAAGGTTGCACCCAGGGTCAAGGTGGTGGAAGAACCGGTTCCCGTTATCTCCGCGCGCCCGGTGCTTTCGCTCGAACAGGAACGGAAGCGGTATCCCAACCTTAGCAATTCACTTGGCGGTCAAATGTTTCTTATTCCGTCGGGCGAATTCATCATGGGCAATCCGTTTCCGAAAGCGCCTCCAAATGAAACTCCGCATTTCCGCGTTACTCTCAGTCGCTTTTACATGTCGCGTTTTCCGATTACGAACGCGCATTACGAAGCCTTCGATCCCCCTCATAAAAGTAAACGCGCGCCTGCAACCGGAGATCGTCATCCCGTTGTATATGTCAGCAGTCTGGATGCGATGAAGTTTTGCCAATGGCTCAGCACCCGTGAGCGCAGAAAATATCGACTGCCGACGGAAGCGGAATGGGAATTCGCCGCCAAAGGGACCGACGGACGGAGATATCCCTGGGGCAACTTCGATAAGCGCGGCGATCTCGCCAATTTCGCCGACAAAAACACTTCCTTCGCCTGGAGCGATCGCCAGATCGACGATGGTTATGCGGAGAGTGCGCCGGTGGGTTCATTTCCACGCGGAGCCAGCCCGTTCGGGATCGAAGACATGGCGGGAAATGTCTGGGAATGGTGCAGCGATTTCTTTGAGCAATACAAGGCAGCTACCAAAGCCGATCCGCACGGACCCCCGAGTGGAGCCAAACGCGTGTATCGCGGCGGCAGTTGGAAATCGCGCTTCGCCAGTTTGCGCACAACCACGCGCAGCGCCAACGTCCCGAATTTTTCCTGCAACGATCTTGGTTTCCGAATCGTCTGCGAGTGCGAATCCTAAGGCAATCTCCAATAAAACGAAAAACGCGGCTTACCGCCGCGTTCGGAACACAGGCCTCAGGCCTGTGCGCCAAACACGGCTCCAGCCCTGTGTTCCGATCTTTTCCGTTAGCCGTTTGGATTAAACCGAAACTTGGTGCGGCCGCGTTTGGCGTTGGCTTTGGCTTTACGCCTGCTCTTTTGATTCGGTGTCTCAAACGCGCGCAAGCGTCGCACTTCATCGAGGATGCCTTCCGCGTCGAGCTTGCTTTTCAGCCGCTTGAGCGCGCGGTCCACTGGTTCGCCTTTTCGAACAATGACTTCTGGCATCAATTCACCTCGATTCTAAAAAAATTCGCCCATTCCGGCTCTGGGCAAAGACAATTTACTCCGGCCGTCTGCGCCCCGTCAAATGGCGTCTAGAAAGGGCCTCCCAGACCGCCCACGATGGAAATTCAACGCAGATTACGCCGATAAAGCGGATCAAACACAAGCCAGCATCTGCGTCATCGGCTGTCTGCCCGTTGCGCCGGGCATTCGCGGCTAAAGCGTGCCCCTTTTCGCCAAAGCTAGCTCGCGGTCGCCGGCTTGGTTTGTTTGGAAGTGATTTCGCGTTGGAGGCTGGTTTTGCTCCCGCCGCGGGCGCGGGTCCACCACAGGACAATGGGCGAGGCAATGAAGATGGAGGAGTAGGTCCCGACGACTACCCCGATGATAATAGCGAGCGAAAAGTCGCGCAGGACGGCGCCGCCGAACAAGAACAGACACAGAATCGGGATCAACGTGACGGTGCTGGTAAGGATAGTCCGGCTCAGTGTCTGATTGATGCTTTCGTTCATGATCTGTTCGATCGAACCTTTGCGGCCGCTGGCCAAACCTTCGCGAATCCGATCGTAAACAACGATAGTATCGTTGATAGAATAGCCGGCGATGGTGAGCACAGCCCCGACCATGGTGAGGGTAAGCTCGCGGTGCAGCAGCGAAAACATACCAACCGTGATCAAGACGTCGTGCAACAGCGCGACAATCGCGCCCACGGCAAAGGAGAGTTCGAAGCGAAGGGTCACAAAAATCAAAATGCCGAGAATACCAAGACCGAGCGCAACGAGGGAGCTACGCGCCAGCTCACCACCGACGAGCGCGCCGACTCGTTCCGCGCCTTCCACTTTGAACTGGGCCTGCGCCATCGCGGTCATGATTTGTTTTTCGACCGTGTCGCTGGTGTGCAAAGGCGTGCGCACGGTGATGTAATATTTCCCGCCCTGGTTCGATTCCTGGATCGCCGCGTCCGCCAGATTGATTGGTTGCAACGCCGCCCGCACTTTTCCGACATCGATCGCTTGCGGTGAACTCAGGGTAATCAAATCGCCGCCCCGGAAATCAACGCCGAAGTTGCTTTCACCGCGAAGATAAAACGAGGTCGCACCCGCAACGATGAGCGCGAGCGAGCACATGCAGGCGAGAAAACCTTTACCCAGGAAGTTGATGTTCTGCGAGGAAATGAGATGCAGCATCGAAATCTTTTTCAAGCGGCCGGTCTCGATGAAGAATTCAAAGATGTTGCGCCCAACGATGAGGGCGGTGAAAAGCGACGCCAAAATTCCGAGCGTAAGGGAGATGGCAAAGCCCTTGACCGGGCCGCTTGCTTTCCAGAAGAGAATGACCGCGGTGATCAACGTGGTTACATTGGCATCAAAGATTGAGCTGAATGCCTTTTCGTAAGCTGCTTGGACCGCAATCTTGAGCGATTTGCCAAGCGCGAGTTCTTCACGCAAGCGCTCGTAAACCAACACACTGGCGTCGACCGCGAGACCGATCGTCAAAATAATTCCGGCAATGCCCGGCAAAGTCAGAACGAAGCGGAACATGGTGAGCGCGCCGATGAGCAACACGATGTTCACCAGCAGCGCCAGGCACGCGATGACGCCGGCAAAGCGATAATAAATCCCAACGCATACCAGCGTAATGGCCAGACCGACGAGGCCGGCCAGAACGCTGGCCTTAATCGAATCAGCCCCGAGCGTTGGTGAGACACTGCGTTCTTCCTCGATGCTCACTGGTGTTTGCAACGGATTCTCCAGCGCACTGGCGAGACCGCGCGCTTCTTTTTCGGTGAACTGACCAGTGATCACCGCATCACCACCATAAATGGCATCGCGAATGACAGGTGCCGATAGGATGACGCCGTCCAGGACAATGGCGAACCGATGACCTTTGAATTGCTCCGTAATCTGCCCGAATTTTTTTCCGCCCTCGCTATCGAACTTTAACTGCAGCGTCCAGCCTTCGTTGCCGTAAATAACATTCGAATTTGAGACGCGGTCGCCGCCGAGGTCGGCTTTCTTTTTCACCAGCAACCGCTCAGTTGTCGCTTTCTCCTTGTCCTCAGTCACGCGTTTGTGGTTCTCGATTTTGTATTCTGGCGGTACTACCTCGGTTCCCTTGTCAATCGCAGCCAGCCGCTCGCCGTTATCCGGATAAACCAGGCGGAATTCGAGCTTGGCTACGCGTGAAAGTTGAGCGCGCGCCTCCTGAATGTTCGCGGTATCGAGTCCTGGGATCTGGACCAGGATTCGGTCCTGTCCGACCGGGCTGATAATGGGTTCGCGGGCGCCGAAATAATCAACCCGCTTGCGGATCACTTCCACGGCCTGATCAAGCAAGCCAGCGGTGATCGGCTTGTCCTTGTCGACTTGCTGGAGCTTGATGAGGAACGAGGTGCCGCCCTTGATGTCGAGGCCGAGCGCGATTTTTTTCTCCGGCGGCCAGATGGTAACAATACTGAATGCGACCAGCATCGCCGCCAGCAGAGCAGCGAGGAGTCGTTTTCGGAGCCCGTAATCAGTGGCAAAATACCAACCGAAGAGGATGAGCAACAACAGCCCGATGAAAAACGTGAACGCGGGACTCATTCCAATTGCCGATTGCTGATTGCTGATTGCTGATTGTCGATCTTGGCGGTCATCGGCACATCACAGACTCCATTATTCCATCACTCCATCACTCCGCTGCTTTGGCGACACTCGCGATGGCCGATTTTTCCATCTCGATCTTCACGTTATCGGCAACTTTTACGATCACGGTGGAATCTTTCACATTGGCAATGAGACCGTGAATGCCGGAACTGGTTACGACGCGATCGCCGGTTTTGAGCGCACTGATTAATTTTTGCTGTTCTTTTTGCCGGCGCGCCTGCGGACGAATCCCAATAAAATAGAAGATGATCAGGACAAAGATGAGCGGGACGAAAAGATTGAATCCGCCGCCGGGGCTGGCGGCGCTGCCGGGCGAGCCGGTCTGCGTTTGAGCTAAGAGCGTGAGTAAAATCATCAGGTAGCAGACGGGAGTCGGAGCTTAATCTTACTCGCGCTCCCTGCAATTTTTTAGTTGGAGGACGAAGCTTACGACTATCGACATGCAAATTTTCAGAAGGAAAATCGAATCGCTGCGATTAGTTCACCGCGCCCCCTTTCGTCAGGTCGAGATAGAAATACATATTGCGCCCGTGATTAAACACAGCCCGGGAATCTTCTCCGCTGGCGGCTAAGGCCTTGCTTTAAGATTCAACGTTTGACCCCACGGTCGCGAGAGGTTCTAAGGACGGCATCCGCATTTAATCATGCATAGCTCATACAAGCCGCAGGCTTTATTGGCGCTAATCGCCGCTGCTGCGCTCGCGCCATTCCTCAATAAAACCTTTAATGCTGATGATCCGCTTTTCCTTTGGATGGCCCAGCAAATAGCCAAACATCCACTCGATCCGTACGGCTTCGATGTGAACTGGTCTTCGTTACCAATGTCGTTGGTCATGCAAAATCCGCCGCTTTGTTCGTACTATATCGCGGCCGTCGCAAGCGTCTTCGGTTGGAGCGAACTGGCGCTTCGCTCCGCCTTTTTCTTTTGGGCCGTATTGTCGGTCTTGGGGACGTTTGCACTCGCGCGCCGTTCATCGTTGCGCTGGTCACAATCTTCACTCCCGTATTTCTTGTTTCGGCGACCAGTGTGATGTGTGACGTGATGATGCTGGCGCTTTGGCTGTGGGCGCTGGAATTCTGATTTGCCGGTCTGGGTCGACAACAATCGTGGCGTTTGCTCGTTTCGGCAGGGCTAATTTCTGCCGCTACCCTGACGAAGTATTTTGGAATTAGTCTCGTCCCCTTACTCGCTGCTTACACGCTGCACGAGATCGACTGTTTACGGTGCAACTTATAGTTCTGTTGCTTCCCCTGGCCGTCGTTTTCACTTATGAAACCCTGACAGACGAAGCCTACGGTCATGGGCTTTTTAGCGAAGCAATGATCATTTCTTCCGCGGTCTCATCGGTAACACGGCCGTCGCATCTCGCTCAGTTGCTGACTGGCCTGACGTTTGGTGGTGGATGTCTGATCAGCGCGCTATTTTTCGCGCCATTTTCAAGTAGAAAATTCTGCCCGCTCGCGGCAGCTGGTTACCCTGCCTTTACTGCCGCGTTCTATTTTTTGTGGTGCAGGGCCTTCATCTGGAAACCAGCAAGACTGCCGTTTGGCTCGAGGGCGGCCTCTTTGCCGCGGTTGCGGCTGGCATTCTAGCCCTAGCGGCGATCGATCTTGTAAAAAAAAAGCGCAGATGCAGTGTTGTTGTTTCTGTGGCTCGGGGGCACGTTTGTTTCGCCGCATTCTTCAATTGGTCGATTACTGCGCGCACATTTCTGCCAATGGCCCCGGCCGCGGCCATCTTAGTCGTCCGGCACCTCAGAAGTTTCCAAAACCTCGGTGCCCTAAAATATGGCCCCCCTTCTCGCTGCCGCAGGAGTTTCGATTTTGATCGCGATTGCCGATTGTAGTAAGGCTAATTGCGCGCGGGCGGCCCGCCCGCCTGTTTCAAGAACGTTACCGAGCCGAACTCTGCAAAGTTTGGGTCCAAGGACATGGCGGCTTTCAATATTATATGGAGCAATGGGGGGCGAAACCTTTTGACCGCAAAAACCCCGAGGCGGCTCAGAGAGATCTTCTCATAGGGCTGTTTAGCGACACGAATATTGCACAACTTTCGACTCAGACGGTGGCAACGCGGAGTGAATCGACCTTTGGCGCGGTTCCGCTGGTTAGTAGGTTTCGCTACGGAACGGGCGCAGGTTTCTATACCAGCCTGCACGGCCCGCTGCCCTGGGTGATTAATAAACTACCATCCCCGCGTTACTATGCAGCGCACGTCCGTTGATGGGTAAAGCGATGGACTGGAGAGGCCAGTCGATCACGATGGCGCAAGATCGAAGCCCCGGCCTTTATAATTGCCAACGAAATTAGACCGGAATTTATTAAAAGTTCCATTTTCGATGGTGGCGCGCGCCTGTCGCATCAGGTCGAGATAGAAATGCAAGTTGTGCAGGGTGATTAAACGCAGCCCGAGAATTTCTTCAGCTCTGATAAGATGACGGATATAGCCGCGGGTGTACTCCTGGCAGGCCGGACAGGCACAACCTTGCTCGATTGGATTCTTGTCGCGCGCAAACTCAGCGTTCTTCAGATTGAGCGTGCCAGTCCGGGCAAACGCGGTACCATTGCGTGCCAGCCGGGTCGGCAATACGCAATCGAACATGTCCATTCCGCGCGCGATTAACTCGAGCAATTGCGGCGGTGTGCCCAGCCCCATCGCGTAGCGCGGTTTGTTGTCCGGCAAAAATGGCGCGCTCGCTTCCACCGCGCGCATCATTTCCTCCTCCGGTTCGCCCACGCTTACGCCGCCGATGGCATAACCCTCGAATCCGATTTCGACGAGCGCCTGCGCACTCTGTTTACGTAATTCCGGAAATGTCGCCCCCTGGACGATGCCGAAAAGTAATTGGTCATCCCGAGCGGAGCGAAGCGAAATCGAGGAATCCCGTGGCGCTACCGGTACCTTTCGCATCGGGATCCCTCGACTTTGCTGGGGATGACTGAGTGAAGCAGGACGATCTGGTTCTGCCGCTGAGACAGCGGCAGCTACAACTTTACACCGTCTGGCCCATCGTACCGTTAATTCCAAACTTCGCGCTGCGTAATCGTAATCACACGGCCAGGGCGGACATTCATCTAGCACCATCGCAATGTCGCTGCCGAGCGCGGTCTGAATTTCCATCGCGATCTCCGGCGAAATAAAAGCCGCCGTCCCATCGACGTGATTTTGGAAATGCACGCCCTCCTCTGTGATCTTGCGTAGTTTCGCGAGCGAAAAAATCTGGTAACCACCGCTGTCAGTCAGAATCGGCCCATCCCAATTCATAAAGCTGTGCAATCCACCCAAGTGCCGAATCACGTCGAGGCCCGGTCGGACGAACAGGTGATAAGTATTCCCGAGAACAATTTGGGTGTTGAGTTCGCGAAGTTCGCGCGAGCTGACGGCTTTGACGCTGCCCTGGGTTCCTACCGGCATAAACGCCGGCGTTTCGATCAGACCGTGTCCAGTTTTGAGCCGCCCAGAGCGCGCTTTTGTTCTTTTATCCGTCGCGGCTACTTCAAACATTGGCGGAACCTTGGAAATGATCGCACCGCTCGCAAGCAATCAATCGTCCCACCTGAGAACAGGGCCGCTTTGGCGGGCCTGTTCTTGGACTGCCCTTGCACTCGTTTTTGTCTGGGCGGTTTGGCAACGCATTAGGCTCCCGCTCGACCCAATTGCCGACCCCGATACCTGGGGTTATCTCTCGCCCGCGCTACGAAAGTTCACTGGAGGCGGATTCGGTCATACCAACGGCCGCAATTTCGTTTATCCCGCCTTCCTCTTCTTGCTTCTCCGCGTTTTTGGGAGCTTTTGCGCGATTACGACCGCGCAAGATTTCCTCGGACTTTTGGCCGGTGCAGTTTTTTTACTCACGTGGAAACGGGCACGGGTTTTCGTGCCAAATCCGCGGATCGGTCGCGTTGGTCATGATCTGCTGGGATTGGGTGGGGCCGCTGTCTTTCTCCTCCAGTGGCAGACGGTTACTTTCGAGCAAGAAATTCGGCCCGAGGGCATCTGCGCGTTCGTTCTGAGCGTTACTCTTTATTTTCTGATCCAATTTCTTGCCTGTTTTTTCCTGGAGCACCGGCGCATCGCCTCGGTTGCATACGGAATCGCCCTCTCCTTCACCGCGATTTTTCTCGCGTCGATCAAACCCAGTTTTGCTCTCGCTTCGCTTTTTGTGCTCTCGCCAATCGTTACCCTATTTGGCCGGAGCCGTTGGTGGTTGGATGGTTGGAAAAGGTTTTGTTTTCTCTCGGGCTCGCCGTTAGTGCCGCTGTCCTTTCGTTGCCGGAATACTTTCTCAGCCGGAACGACGAAATGAGCCGGACGTTTTTGCCGACCACGCTTTTCGTAATTCATGCCCATCTGATCCGGGATCAATTGGCAGACGATTTGGCAAAGAATGTCAGTCTGCCGTATTCCCGTGATCGACTCGAACGTCTCTACCTTGCGCTGAACGCCGAGATTACAAAATCGCATGCGGGCTGGCAGTACGCCTACCATTCGTTAGGCTTTGATCCTGATTTCCTCATACACGATCCCAATTCAATCGCGCCTCAAACTCGTCGCGAATTTCGTGGTGATGTTGCAGCGGTTTGTGCATTTTATTACTTTTATTACCGGCGGATCCGGCAGAAACGGTCGCAAGAGGTTGTCAAAAAGGTCGCGCGGCAAATGCTAAGGTTTTATCTGCCGTACTGCCGGGCCTACGACCCTGCGATAACCAAAAAGCTCGGCAGCGCATATCGAGATAGCATCGCTTCTCTGAGTGATCCAATCTGTCGCAAGGTCTGGACCGCTTATCCTCCAGCCGTGGGTTTCATGACCCGGACGCAAGAGCTTTCCCAGCGCGAGTTGCGCTTTCAACAGCCTCTGCTCTTTCCGATTATTCCGATAGCCGTTTTTCTGACATCGATAGGCTATTCGACCTGGCTTGTCATCGCTCTCGTTCTTGTCCTGATCGTCGCGCTGAATTCCGGGCGCTGGGGACGGCTGCGCTTCATCGCGACCATGGTTGTGTTCGTGTTTGCATTCAACGCAATCTGCTGCCTCGAAGTGGCAATCATCAGTTCCCTTGACCTTCGCCGTTACATGACTGTGCAAATGTATTCTACTCTTTTGGCACAGCTTCTTGGTTTTTGGTTCATCCTCGAGTTCGTCATCCAAATGTGGGAACGCAGGCTGCAGGATGCATCTGAGCCGCGGAGCTAGGGTTTGAGCCGTAATTTTTCGCCAGCCTTTGGTAAATTTTCCCGTGCTGCAGGTCAAACTACCGGAATCGACCGGCACGCGCTTTGTCATTTGTCCGCTAGTTCAACATTTGCCGGACCTGGAAAGATGATCGCCCAGTTCGCCAGCAGGCAATCGTCTCGCCTGAGAACCAATTCGTTTTGGCGGATTTGTTATTGGATTGCGCTCGTCTTCGTCTTTGCGTGGGCGGTTTGGCAACGCTTTACGCTTCCCCTCGATCCAATTGCCGATCCCGATACCTGGGGCTATCTCTCGCCCGCTCTGCGCAAACTGACTGGCGCCGAATTTGGTCATAGCCAGGCCCGAAATTTTTTGTATCCCGGTTTTCTCTATTTTGTGTTGCGCTGTTTCGGAGATTTTCGCGCGATCACGATCGTACAACATTTGCTTGGCCTGGCGGCGGGAGGGTCTTTTTTGCTCACTTGGGGACGTCTCCGTGCTTTTGTCCCAAAGTCGTTAGTCAATCCTTCGCTTCAGGATGTACTCGGCTTGGGCGGTGCCGCGATTTATCTTTTTGCCAGTGATACGATTCGGACGGAGACACAGCTTCGCCCGGAAGCCGTGTGCGCGTTTTTGATCAGCGTTAATCTCTATTTCACGGCTCAGTTCGTTTACTATTCCTTCTTCGAGCAACAGCGAACCGCCGCTCTTGTCTGTGGAGTCGGATCTGTCTTCAGCTCGCTTTTGCTGACGTCGGTAAGACCAAACTTTTGGTTCGTTACCATAGTTACCATGGTCCCGCTCGCTGCCTTCCTTGCGCGACAAAATTGGTGGCAGCAAAAAATGGCACTTGGCGGCGCCACCATTCTGGCCGCAGCGCTCTTGCTCTGGCCGGAACATATCCTCAGCCGCAAGGACCAGGAGAGCCAGACTTTCTTGCCGACGATGCTTTTTGTTATTCATGCCGACCTCATTCGCGATCAAATGGCTGAGGACCTTCGGGAAAATGCACGCCTTCCGTATTCCCGGGAATGGCTGGAACGCGTTTATGCCACACTAAATAACG
Source organism: Verrucomicrobiota bacterium (assembly GCA_003220075.1). Taxonomy (GTDB): domain Bacteria; phylum Verrucomicrobiota; class Verrucomicrobiia; order Chthoniobacterales; family UBA10450; genus AV69. The sequence goes on along the minus strand of QHRJ01000023.1, from coordinate 7,825 downwards.
AGATCGCAAAATCTCACACAAACAATCCCCGTCATTATCCATCGCTGAACTTTGATCCCGAGTACCTGTGGTTCAACCCAAGCTCGATCTCGACGCAATTGAGCCGCCAGTTCGGCAGTAATGTGCCCGCCCGCTGCACGTTTTGTCGCTTTTATTATTGGCGAACGTGGCAGTGCCGACCACTTCGCGCCCTTCAAAAAGTCGCGCGTCAATTTTCAATTTATTATTTCCCAAGATGCCCAGCCTACTCCCCAGTGAAATTTTGGCCGCTGACTGAGGTTTACGAGCGAGCGGTTACTTCCCTCGACTCCGAAGAGTATCGCAAAATCGCGCAATCGCTCCCAGCGTTCGCGGATTTTATGCAACGGACGAAGTCGCTGGCACAGAACGCACCTGTTGCCAAACAACCGCCCCTCCTCCGGAAGGCACTAGCAGATCTCGCGGTCAGCTATTTACCCTCCCTTTTGCTGGCGCTGATTTTAAGCGCAATCATTTTTTGGCGACCCCGCTGGCGACGTTTGAGGTGGCTGGCAGTTTTAATGTTGTTTGGTTGGGCATACAATGCCGCCAGTTGTCTGGAGGTGGCGATTGTCAATTCGCTCGAAGTTCATCGCTACATCACCGTGCAAATGTACGCGACGCTTCTGACCCAGTTCCTCGCTCTCTGGCTGATACTTGAATTCGCTCTCGAAATAAGGCAGCACAATCGCGCGGTCGTTTGACGCACAACTTCGGAATTCGATCTCACAAAGCGAGAATTTGCGATCGCGGGACCCAATCGGCCCGAGCCGGACTGGCGATTTCACGCGAGACGCGTGTGCTACCCGGAGGGAGATGGGCGCGGCCCGAGGGTCCATACCGTAATCGCGCATGCGATCAAGCAAAGATCTTTCACCAGCGCGCCGTAAGGATCGATCATCATCGACGGATTTCCGGACGCCACCAGCGCGATCAAGATCAACATCCATGATGTCGCGATAAACACCGCAGCACGTTCCGCAAATCCGGTGATCAGCCACAGCCCAACCAGCATCTGCGCGACGCCGATAATTTGCAGGGTCAACTGCGGTGTTCGCCATACCAGATGGGACGCCTGCACCAGGCCGATTTCATCCGCGCGCAGGAACAAAATCTTTGGCAAGAAACCCTCATAAAACCAGACCAGCCCGAGCGCGGTTCGTGAGATGACTTTGATGGTGCGTAATTTCGTATTCATAAAATTAATGCCTTGCCCGACGTGACGCTGTGGCGATCGGAATTGTCGATTGCATGCGGCCAACCCATCCAGACATTCACCCCGGGCGAGTAATTCGCTCCGATGCAACGTGCCTTCCGCCACCGGTGCCCGGTCGAGCGAATCAAATCATCTGCCGAAATGTGGATTTTCGCAGGAACTTGCTGCCATGGTTCGTGCCAGATGCGAAAGAACCGGCGACACTTCCGGAATTGCGTGAAAGCGGTGTAACGCTCCAGTAAAAATTCATCGAGCGATCCCGGGGCACAGACATCGAAATCATTTCGCCTAAAGGTGGCGCAAAAATGGAACGAGCCCGCACTCGCTTCCACTTTGCCCCGCCGCTCCTGCTCGTGCTCACCTGCCAAGCCGTAGCCTCGCGAAGGCTGGTAATCGATCCTTCCAAATCGATACGGCAATCCGAAGCTCCACGGCCCTAGCCATGCCGCGATCCGGCTCGAAAGCCATTCGCGCATGAAATAAATTCCTGGTTCGCCTTTGTGCCGGACGTAGGTGCGAACATTTAGGAAATCATGGGTCGCAATCGGTCTCAAAAGCAACTCGGTGATTCTGCCACCAAATCGTGGCCGCATTCCATGCATCGTGAATCCAACGAGGCTGACAAACGCACCCCCGTGGTAGCAGTCGAGATCGTAGGGAACGTAGCTTTGCAATTCCTGCGGATCGGTCTCGTAATGAATGAAGACGAGATTTTCCCAAATCGCGAAGAAGAGTGGCTCACCGCGGATCGACAACAAACGACGGCTGGCAATTTCGCTCGTGCCGGAAATGGCGAAATTCCATGGTGAGATACCATTCCCTGCCGGCTCGATGGAGTCTCGCCATACTAATTCGCTGGTTGCGAGATTCTTGGTAGGGCGACGCTCTGCGGAGCCACGAGCCGCGTTCATCCATTTCTCCAAAAAGCGGACGTGAGATACACGATTGCCATTGCGCCGTAACCGAGAAAAAGCGCCCAATGAATTACGGTTCGCAGCGCATCGCCCCGCCAATGACTTGCGCTGTAGTGCAGCCACTGCATGGCTGAGCGCGCGAGCCAGAACAATCCGATCGCTACCGCGAACCAAATAGCCAGCGGACTGGCCGCGCTGGCGATTTCATGGGCGAATTGCCAGGTCAGCACGGCGAAGATCGACAAAGTAAAGGAAATGAAAACGACATGAATGCGGAAGACTTCGCGGATAAGGAGCGGCGCGCGGTCGAGATCGAGTTCCCATTTCATGATCCGAATCAGAAACAGATTCAGAATTGCGACGGCGAACTGCGCGATGGCAGCCCCGCGCAGGGCAAGATCGAGAGAGACGAGGTCTGAAAGATTCATTTAAATACCCCCCGTCAACGCGGGTCCGGCAGCTGCCGGATCTAGGAATCCCGCTGAAGTTACCTTAAAGGTAGCGCGGCGGGATCCTTCGACTTCGCTCAGGATGACACGCGTGTTCATCGCTTTGGAAAGATGTTCGCGAGAGCTTCGCGCTGCTCTGGAAATTCGAATGCGAAATGCTTTTCCAGAAACCGCTTCGGAACACAACGTTGACTAACGAGAGCTAGACTCGCTTCTGTCCCCATCAACCACGAACCGATGCGGACGGCGAATTCCGGAACGGGCGGACTCCATGGCCGATGTAGTGCGCGCCGTAATTCGCGCATGAGTTCAGCGTTGGTGACCGGGTTCGGCGAGGTGGCATTGAACACACCGGTAAGTTCCCAATTCTCGATGCTCGCCGATACCATTCGCGAAAGGTCGGTAATATGAATCCAACTGATGTATTGCCGGCCATTGCCGACTTGCCCGCCCAGAAACCAGCGGGTCAGTCTGCCGAGCAGCCCGAGAAAACCGCCGTTCGGGCCAAGCACGACACCAAGTCGCAACAAGACTTTGCGCGTGTTGGGTGCGTCAATAGAATCGAACGCCGCCTCCCATTTTTCACAGACCTTTGTTACGAAATCATCGCCAGGCGATGCGGTCTCGTCGCAAATGCGGTTGCCTTTGTCGCCGTAAATCCCGACGCCCGCGATCTGGACAAAGGCCTTCGGCGGTTGCGCGCATCGCGCGATCGCCTGGCCAAGCACGCGCACCGAATTGACGCGGGAATCGATGATCTCGCGTCGATTTTCGGGAGTGTGGCGGCAGTTGATGCTGCGCCCGGTCAGATTTACCACCGCGAAGGCGCCGTTAACCGATTCAAGCCAAGCATCCAGCGTTTTGCCGTCCCAATGTACGTTGCGGACAGCACCGCGATCATCCGATCCTGCGCGAGTGAGCACGATCACTTCATAATTTTTCGAAAGGAGAAAGGGCGAAAGCGATTGTCCGATGAACCCGCTGCCACCGGCTAGAACGATGCGTGGCTTCATATTGCCGCCTTCCCGTACACGAATAACAGAAACGCGAAGATGATAGTGAGCGCGTGATAACCGAACTGGTAAAACCAGTTGGTGAAAAATGGCCGCGGATCAAAGATGGCGAATTGCACGAACAATCGTGCGCCCCAGAATATCGCAATGAAAACGCAGAGCGATCGTGCCACTGGTTCGTGTGTGGCCATGGCGTTGGCGTGCAGGAAGGTGAGGGTAGAAAACGCGATGATGACCATCACGATGAACGCGCCGTAAACCCAGAAAAGTTTGCGTAGGAATGGATGGAGAGCGGCGAGATTTGTCCGCCAATCCAAAACGCGTGGGGTCGACGCGCTGGCAACCAGGATTAATAGCTGAAGTGCCGCGGCGAATTGAAGAAGCAATTTCATAGGGCGCCAATCGCTTTCATGAACGGCAGAATGACATTGCGAACGAACGGTGGATGAAAAAGCCAGAACGCCGGGACTGCTATAATTACAATGGTGAAGATCTGACCACGGATTTGTGGCAGCGCGCGTTCAGTGAGAATCCCGATGCCCTGCAAAAGAAAATATGCTGTAGGCAAGCCGTAACCCGCTCTCGCTGGCAACGAGATCACCAGCTCGTGGATTAAGCCTGAGACAAGAAACGCAGCCAGTGTCGCGATCCCGGTTCTACTACTGAAGTGGAAAGTCGGGCTCCCGCGAGACCTGGTTGTAGCTTCCGCCGTCGCTGGCGGCAGAGGTGTTGCAGGGTCGCGACCGCTCCTCCCTTTTCCATGCCTGCGCGCGAGAGGACGAAAGACGAAATCGAGCGCGAGCCGGTTGAAAGCCGCATTCCAGCGACGGCCCCAAAATTCGCTGACGGATTTCGAACGCAGCGGCGCTTCCATGATCGACCCGGCATCTAGTCCGACAGCCCGCCACCCGATTACCAAAAGATGAAACAATCCGAAATGCAAAATCAGAACGAGGCCAATCATTCCAATCCAACCGGCGAGGAGCGCTTGATCCACGAAACGCGCGACCCCAAACAATAAAAAGACGCCAAGAAGCGTCTTCCCTATTGAAGGAAAGGGGAGCGCGGGCATTCTCTCCGAGCCGTCGGCTGCTCCGAACCAGAGGCTGCCCGCTCTGTTCGGCATGTTGCCGGACAGTTCTTCGGCTGCACGCGAGACCGATCCCCGTTCTCGCGCCACGCGAACTTCGCCCGCGAGCCCAGGTAAAACTTGACGGCTTAAAGCCGTCGAGTTCTTGCGCGCGGACCGGCCTAGGAATTTTTCCGCATCCATTCCCGGCCATAGAAAGAAGTAGGCGAGAACGCGAGCAAGCCGGACATGGACGATCTGTCTTCGTGCGCTCCAGAAGGTCAGCCATTTGCATCCAAGAAAAATTGCGCCGGCCATGAGCCACATGGATTGCCACGGCGCGATCTGATTGCGTGCCAGAAGCGCGAGGGGCGGGCAAACAATCAGCGCAATCCAGCCCGGCCATCGTCTCCGCGGCGGCAGATTACGTACAATGTGATCACAACCTCGATGAGCGGCGATCCAGCGATAACCTCGATCCAGGAGCTTGTGCATGCCTGGCAATCGCGCTAGTGCAGCAAACGGCCAGGCCCACCAGATTTGGCGGGCGAGAAAAATCACGACATCCGCGCCGCCGATGTCGCGGCCGTCGCTGGTCAAAACGCGCATCTCTTCCAGAGGCGCGCCCGGCTCGAGATCGAGCCGCTTCATTACCCAGTTCGTTTGCAGCGGGAGAAAAAGGAAACCGCGGCGGCGAAATGTTCGATCGAATCGTCTGGCGGAGGCGGTGCAGGATCGACAATCGCCATCGTATAAAATCCAACCGCGAAACGAATGATTAGTCTGCGGAGCTAAAGTTTCATTTCCGCGCCCTGCCATTTCGTGCGCGGCTGCGGAGCAAACGCGGTCGGGTGGTTGCGATCGCTCTTCCGTAGTTTCAGTTATTTCTGTTATCTCAGAATTCATGAGCCAAAATTTTTGTCATCGTTTAGCCATTCCCAGCAAGCGCAGGGTTTTGCCCCCCGTCTTCGCCAGTTTAAGCAGGGCCGCGGTTGGAACTTTTTCCAATTGGAGGTAGGTGGTTTCGGCCAGTTCAAAGAATTGCAACAGATCGGTCAATCGTTCCTTGGTGTAGCGGTCAGCCAATTTGGATTTACCAGCCTCAGCAATGCATCGTTGTAAAACCTGAAGGGTAGGATCGATCTCGCGCTTTTTTCGCTCGTGGGTGATTACCCGGAACATGGCAAAGACATCTTTCATCGACTCGAAATGGTCGCGCCGGTCACCGAGAACATGAACGACGCGGACAATCCCCCAGTTTTGCAGTTCGTGGAGGCTGTTGCTGACATTGGAGCGGGCGATTGCGAGGGTGGCAGCGATCTCCTCCGCCGGCAGCGGGCGGGGGGAAAGGAAGAGGAGGGCGTGGATTTGAGCGACGGTGCGATTAATCCCCCAGCGCGTCCCCATTTCGCCCCAGTGCAGGACGAATTTTTGAGCAACCGGCGAGAGCGTGTTCCTATTCATCTGTTATTTCTGTCTAAACAGAAACTAGAGAATATTGGCACCGCAGTCAAGAGAAATGTTGCGGTCGCCCGACCCATCTAAAAAGAGGCGAATCTGCTACCCATGCGAATGAGATGGCCATCAGAATGTGGTCATGAACCTGGATGGGGAATTGGCTGGCAAGCTCTGGGCCTTGAGTCTGTGGAAACGGCTCCGCGGGCAATGCAAACGATAGCAACTGCGCCGCCTGACCTTTAACGTCGAACACCGACCTTCTCGATCCAACTGCGTAATTTCCTGCGTCGCTTAGTTGAAGCCGTAACCTTCGACCAGGGGGTTGCCCGTGGTGTTGTTTACTCCGGTGACTATCGCCGTGTAGTTAGCGGCTGCCAGCGTCGTTGCGATTGCCGATTCGGCATCGTTCGGCGGAGTCAGTCCGGTAGCCTGGATCTGTGTTTGCTGAGAGCTCTTCCAATTGTCGTTAGCCGTAATTCGCGTGCCATTGGCGTCGCGCAGATCCAAAAATGGATCCGGCAATGAATGTGGCAGATCGAATGGCGGCTGCCCGAGCGTTGGTCCAAGTGCGCGAATGAGGATATTCTTACTGCCAGGTCCGTGTACAACCACGCCCGCGGTCATAACGTCGTTACTAGTTTGGACAAAGCCGCGCGTTGAGATGTTGCCAAACTTGCTCGCGGCGGTGTTATCCAGGTCGTACGCTTCGAAGAGAGCATTGCCGGTCGTGTTATTATTGACGGCCCGAATAATCGCAGTGTAGGAGCCGGGATTGAGACTAATCAAGATGGCCGACTCGAAGGCATTGGGCGGAGCGAGCCCGGTATCACGAATTGCTTCCTGGCTAGCCGCATCGCCCCAATTGTCGTTAGCAGCAATCAGAGTGCTTCCTTGAAAGAGATTGAGGGTAGGATTCGCCATTGCGTTGGCAACGTTAAACGGTGGTTGACCCAAAGTAGGACCGAGACCCCGCAGCCATACTTTCTTCGGCCCCGAACCGTTGATGATTAGACCGCCGATGAGAACGTTATTGCCGGTTTGGGCGAAACCGCGCGTAGAAATATTGTACAGAAGCGGAGAGTTCGATGCAACCGTCGCCTGTAGTCCATCCATCGCAACGCCCTCTTTGCCATCGCCAGCGGTGCGGGTAATGGTTTTAACCGGCGTGGCAAACGTATAACCGCGCCACATCAGCGCGCCATTGCCTCGGTAAAAGAAGCTGTCGCTGCCAATAACGTTTCCGTTGACGTCCCGGAAAGTTAAAATGCTCGGCGAATCGTCGTATGGGCGACATAGGGCGCAACGATAACCGCTTCCCCAATAAGCGCCGAAAGCAGAGACCGGCTGCAAAAACGAGATAGTCAACGGACCACTGGGACGGTCCGAATCCATTAATATGGTCCCATCGCTGGACCTGCCATAACGGAACACATTATAAACGTATGTGCAGTTACCATGTGATCGCCCGAAATCGCAGCGATCCCTCCGAGAATGGACGTTCCGCTGGGATTTGGGTTACCCCCGAACCGTTCCCATGTTTCGGAGTGAGTGCCGACAAACGGCGGCATGAGCGCGACCTGCGAGCCCGCGTAGAGCGGCGGAGTCTTTGCCATAAAAAGAGCGATGAGCGCGAACAACAGACAAAAGCTTGTCGGGCGCAAACGCGCCAAGGAGAGCTTCGTTTTCTG
>QHRJ01000022.1 GCA_003220075.1 Verrucomicrobiota bacterium | reverse complement strand
TTGGCGGTGAAATGGTGCCACATGAGGTAGTCGAACAGAAGATTATCGGCGCGCTTGGTTTGGAAGGAAGCGAGCGTCGCATCGCCATTTGCGGAGTGCCAGACGAAGCGAAAGGCGAAGCGTTACTCCTGTTAACAGCCGATCCAATCGAAATGGATAAATTGCGCGCCGCCCTGAACGAGAGCGGCGTCCCGAACCTCTGGATTCCGAAGCGTTCCGTTGTGGTCGAAAACATTCCCGTTCTTGCTTCCGGCAAACTCGACATCCGACGTTGCCAGGAGCTGGCCCATAATTTGTAGGGCAACCGCGTCGGTTGCCACATAGGAATCCGGCAAGCGGGATCGCTTGCCCTACAAATTTAGAACGCGCTTAATCCAGCCAGTCCATCGCGCTGAGAATGCGGCGGAATTGCTCATCGTCGATAGAGAGGGCGGGTAGCCATTCACCGATTGGTTCGCGTTTCCACCAGGCGGGATCGCCCGGCGGGGCGAAGCGGTAACGGTAAAGTCGTGCACGAATGTAGTGCGGCGGTCTAACGGGGAATGGATTGCCGCCAAGGAGAGAAAGCGTTCCAGGATCGCTGTGCAACAGTTTCCAGACGAAATGTAGCGTCCAGGGATATTCCGCGGGTGACCCCATGGCGGCGAACCAGATTTGCCAATCGATGCGCGGTTGATACGGGGCGATGAATGGAGGCCGCAGATTCGGATTACCCGGTTTGGCCTTGAATTCGTATTCCTTCCATTGCGTGTCGCCGGTAATGATCGCATCGTCAGTTCCTTCGAAAATGATCTCGTCGCGTTCTTTGCCGACCGCGCCGAATGCGCCGTAGGTGTTGACGAGGCTGAGCCGATCGAAGGAAGTGTTCATCATTTGACGCTCGGAGACGAGGTTGGCGACTGGCGCGATGCTCAAATACGCGACCAGGAGTGACAACGCGATGGCGATGGTATTGTTGATACGCGACGGCTCCGACTCCTGTGCCGCACGTTCTGCACGCTTCACGATCGACCGTGGAAGAATTCGTCGAAGGAAGGTGTCATCAAAACAAGCGAGAAATGGAATGATGGTTACGTAATTCAGAAACGATAGGTTGCCGCTGATGATGAGAATGATTTGAAAACTCACCAGCAAGATGCCGGTGACATGGCGCGCGCGGCGCGGCCCGAAAGAAAACCAAGGGACGATTAGTTCGATGAAATGGTTCCAGGCCGTGCCGAATTTGTGGAACCAATGCGGCGCGAAATGCAGATACCGACTAAGCGGACTCGGGATCGGCTGCGTTTCATAGTGATAGTAAAGACAGGTCAGATCGCGCCAGCATGGATCGCCGCGCAACTTGATAAGGCCGGCACCAATCATGATGCGAAAACCGAGCCAGCGAAAAAGCCAGATCACCAGGAGGGGCGGCCGGCATTTCGGAAACGGACGACCATCGAGCAACGGGCAAAGAAAGATCGACAGGAATCCAGTCTCGAGCAGTTGTGTCTCCCAACCATAGCCGTACCACATCTGCCCGACGTGAATGATGGACATGTACATGGCCCAGAGAATGGCGAGCAGAATCGCGTTCGCGTAACCGCCAAGGACAATGAGCGACAGACCAAAACCAACCCAGGCAAAGATCGACAGATCTTGATCGGAAATGCCGAACCAAAAGAGCGATGGTAGTTGCAACGCGGCGGCAGAACGCGAGCCGAAATGTGCCTGAACCCTTTCGAAAAAATGATTTGCCGGAGTTAAGCCATGTGACCCAACGAGAGGGACGAGTTGCTGTGCAGCAACGAGAAAGGCGACCGCGTAAACGAAACCAAGCAGGCGTAGAATGACGAATCGGGTTAGCCAATAAGAATTGCCGCCATGGAAAAGGGTCCGGAAGAATTCCTGGTTCGTCATTGCAAAGAAGCACCGGTCGCCCAGGCGACCAAACGTCCAACGCTCAACGCTCAACGTCCAAGGCTCAACACAGACTACTGGAGGCCAAGGCGCTTGAGGATTTCGACGAAACGGGGTTCCGAGCGCATCGAATCCCATTTTGAGTCGACCTTTAGGCGACAAAGTCGAATATCGCGGTCTTGATATGCCTTTTCTAACCAGCTGAAGGCCTCATCCTTCTCGCCCAGGACATAAGAGAGGAGAGCGAGATTGGAAGGCGGAAGGTAGCGTTGGCTTTCGAGAGATTTTAATTCCTCTAGTACCGCCCGTCCTTTCGCCGCATCGCCGGACAATACCGAGACATAACCATTCAGTGCAAGCGGTTCTGAATTTCCGCCAGATAATTTTACGGCCTGATTGAATTCGGCAATGGCTTCGGGGTACATTTTCTTCTCGATATAAGCCATTCCTAAAAATTGATGCGCAATCCAGAAACCCGAATCCAGTTCGAGCGTCTTTTTTAACCTCGCGATCGCCTCGTCGTCTCGTCTTGCAAGGTGAAGATGGTAACCATTGAGTGCGTTGATGATCAGGGAAAGCGGATCGAGTTCGACGGCCCGGGCACCTTCTGCGATTGCTTCCTGGGAACGCCCGGTTACGCTGAGCATTTGCGCGTAAGCGATGTGGCCAAAACTCCAATTCGGATTGAGTTCGATGGCACGTTTTGCTTCCCTTTCCGCGGCGGACCAGTCCCAGTCATACCAAGTATGAATGAAGGCCAGAGTAGCGTGAGGTTCCGCCAGCGTCTCATCGAGCTCCAATGCTTTGGTTGCAGCACCCTGAGCCTGCGGGAGAGTATCCTTCGACGGTACTTCACTGGTTGGCGCAAGGCTTCGATAAGCATCGGCTAATCCGAAGTAGGCCAGGGCGTAAGTCGGATCGAGATCAATCGCCTTTTTAAAAAATCCAATGCTCTTCGTAATCTCCGGCGGAGTGAGCTTGTTCCAGTGATAGCGGCCGGTAAGGTAAAGTTGATACGCTTCGACATTCTCGGTGTAACGTCGGGTCAGACGCTTGTTCTCTTCGCCGCTCAAGCGCAACGCGAGTGCGTTTGCTACCTTTTGAGAAATCGCATCCTGAACAGCAAAAACATCCGTGAATTTTTCGTCGAACGTGTTCGCCCACAGCGAAGATCCATCTGCTACGTTGATCAAACGAGCACTCACCCGGATGCGATCGCTCGATTTCTGAACATTGCCTTCCAGGACCGAATTGACTTCCAGCTCGCGTCCAGCGGCTAAAGGATCCTGGTCGAGACCGCTATACTTACGGACCGAGTTGAGCGAGCGAACGACGATTTCCCGGATGTTGCTCAGCTTGGCAATAAGACTATCCGCCATACCCATTTCGAGCACTTGATCCCGGTTCTCGGGCACTAAAGGTTTGAAAGGAAGCACAGCGATTCGCTTTTCAGGAGACGTCAAAACATTTGCCATTTTTTGCGAGTGGCGGTGAGAGGAAGCCCAAAATCCAATCACCAAGGCGGTTGTTACCAAGATCGCGCCAGTTAAGAGCGCCGGCTTTCGCAGTTTTGCGGGCTTGATAGAAGGCGCAGCAGCACTTGTTTCTCTCTCCTTTTTGAGCTTCTCGGGAATCGCGGGGTTACCCACCTCGTCACCGTAAAGATTAACTAAGCTGACCCTTGCACCATGCTTCACTTCGCATTCGCCAAGTTCGTGCAGGTAAGGGCGCCATTGCCGATATTGCTCCAGATCTTCGGCGACACGCTTGGAGAGAAGGATGTGGCCGGCATCGCCGCAATCCATCACACGCTGTGCGACGTTGATGCCCCCGCCGGCGATATTCGACCGATCGTTTACGTCCACGATCCCACTGACCGGTCCGCTATGAATGCCCATGCGCACTTGCAGTTCTGAATGGCTCCGCAATGCCCTGCCGATTTCCAACGCGCATTGGACGGGTGCGTCTGGTGTCGTCAAAAATACGAGAGCTACGCCGTCGCCGGTTGGAACTCGAATCAATTTACCGGAGGTTTCCGCACGCCGAAACGCCTCGGTGTTTCGGACTATCTGATTAAGGTCTTGGAGCAACTCATGTTGCTCATCGATCAGTCGTTTCGAATACCCGACGATGTCTATGAACAAGACATGGGCAATCTCCAGTCGAAGATCGGATTTCGGTTCGGCCATAAGACCAACGACGTTTGTAATTAGAAAACGTCTAACGTCCAATCAATCCACACTCTCCAATCCAAAGTCCACAATCGAAAAAACTGCCAGGGGGGAGAGTTGAACTCCCGACCAAGGGCTTATGAGTCCCCTGCTCTACCACTGAGCTACCCTGGCGAAACCGAACGCCTAATTTTCTCTGAGCAGGTCGGCTGTCAATGAGGAGCACCGTCTCGCACAAGAGCCTTGAGGAAGACCGCAGGTTGAAACCTTCACCGCAACTGTGGTTTCGCTGCTAAATAGGGAGCGAGATCTTTTTTCGGGCCACGGACTACAGCCATGAAAAGAATGCCTTTGTGCGCCTGCACCGCACCGGTCCATCCCTCCTGCTCGACGTAACGCCAGCCCTCGAATTCCTCCGGCTTGCCGGTCTTCGAATCGCGTCGCGCCGGAAACAGAAACAACTGCATTCGTTTTTCCGCCAGACTGATTTGTGCAACCTGACCGGCTTCATCATCGTCAAAAACCCGAACACCAATCGTGCGCTGTCGAGAAAATTCCGGCGGCACATCGTAATGCTCGAGCCGGTATTTCATAAAAAACAAATCGCTCAGTGTTCCAGCCTCCGTCTGCATCGGCTCCAATTCCGAAGGCCGCGTCATCGCCGCCACATTCAGCAATTTCTTCGCCGTCGCCATGCCGGGGAAAGCGTGCATTTGTTCGTCGAACTTGATCCATGCGACTACCGCGATCACTGCCAACGCGATTCCGATGGCGAGAATCGCGGGATGAAGCGCGGTTTTTCTCCAATTGCGCTTCGCCCCTTCAGCCATTTTTTCATTAGGAAACCATTCCTGGATTTCAGGCGATACCGGGGTTGCTTGCACCAATTTGGCGACGGCGCGATCAAACGATTGCTGTGCCGCAAAACCTTCTATTCGTTTCGCGCGCGACACTGCTGTGCGCATCCGGCGATCGGGCGCCTTCGCATTTGCGATAGGCGCACAATCCGCCAGTGTGCGCAGGCCGCGTGATAACCGCTTCATTCCGGGGCCGCCGCCGGCACAGTGGTATTGAGCCAGGCTTGAAATTCGCGACGACCCGAGGCGATTGCACGCGAGAGTTCATTTAATTTCAGACCAAGCATCGACATCATTTCGCGATAGTTAAATTCATCCAGATAGTAGAGGGCGAGGGCGCTGCGTTGTGGTTCCGGTGCAGCCGAAATCCAAATCGCCAGTTGTTCAGGTTCGAGTTGCTCAATTTGTTCAGGAGCCTGCGGCGAAACTTCGGTCGACTCGCTCGCCCCGTGCTCTGGCTGCACGCCGTGGGCAACTACATCGAGGCAACGCCAGCGTGCTTCGCGAAAAAACCAGCAGCGATCTGCAGGCGGCTCGCCGTTGGCGGCAAGAAATGCAGCTTCTCGTAAAGTGTCCTGAAAAATATCCTGCGCTTTCGACGCCTCACCGGTCATCAAGAAACAAAAGCGATACAGTTGCGGTAAGTTTTGCGCAGCCACGCTAACAACGAGAAGCAGAGAATTTGCCCGGTGCAAGTACCTCCGACAAGAGATGTGGCCGAAGCCGTGAAATCAGCTCAAAGACGATCCAACTGCGCGAGTCAACATTTGGGTGTTGCACCTGCAACATCCGAGTGTTAACTCGGCTTGCTCTCACCTAATCGCCGGGCGACTTCTTGAGCATTGGTACGACTGTTAAATGCCGATACTCGGAAGAAACCTTCCCCTCTCGACCCAAAACCGCTGCCGGGTGTGATGACGACATTTAATTCACGCAACATCCAATCGAAGGTTTGCCAACTCGTTTTGCCAGGCTGTGTTTCCACCCAAATGTAAGGCGCATTTATTCCGCCGTGGACCGCGAAACCGGTGGAGCGCGCCGCCTGACTAAGAATCCGCGCGTTGCCCATGTAATGATCGATGAGCGCACGCACTTCCTTCCGGCCTTCCGCGGAGTAGAGCGCTTCCGCTGCACGTTGCACCGGATAACTCACGCCATTTGATTTCGTACTCCAGCGCCGATGCCAGAGCGGATGGAGCGCTAAATTTTTGCCGGTTTCAGTTCTGGCAAGAACAGATTTTGGCAAAATGGTAAAACCGCAACGAACGCCAGTGAAGCCACCAGTCTTGGAAAAGCTGCGAAACTCAATTGCACATTCGCGCGCGCCGTCGATTTCGAAAATCGAATGGGGAATCTCAGGGTCACCGATGTATCCTTCGTAGGCGGCATCGAACAACAAAAGCGAATCATGCTCCCGCGCGTAGTGGACCCAGCGCGTCAGTTGCGCACGCGATGCCACCGCGCCGGTCGGATTATTGGGAAAGCAAAGGTAAATGACGTCCGTGTGTTCGCGGGGAGGTTCCGGAACGAAATTATTCTCAATCGTGCAGGGTAAATAGAGAATGCCTTCGTAGCTGCCATCGGCCCGGACCGGTCCCGTGTGCCCAGCCATTACATTGGTATCGACGTAAACTGGATAAACCGGGTCGGTAATCGCGATCTTATTTTGCTCGCCTAGAATATCGAGAATGTGACCGCAGTCGCATTTCGACCCATCCGACAGGAAAATTTCGTCATCTGCAATTTCGATTCCACGATCGCGATAATCAAACTGCGCGATTTTGCTGCGGAGGAATTCGTAGCCTTGTTCGGGCCCGTAGCCACGGAAGGTTTCACGATGTCCGAGCTCTTCGGCCGCAGCTTTCATTGCCTCGATCGCAGCCCGCGGCAACGGCTCGGTCACGTCACCGATGCCACAACGAATTAATCGCTTGGCTGCTTTGGGGTTTTGTTCCAAAAACTCGCGGACGCGTCGCGCGATCTCCGGAAATAGATAACCAGCCTGAAGCTTGCGATAATTCTCGTTTAGATATGCCATATCTGTAGCGGCGGTCTGCGACCGCCGGAATCAGTCACAACGGCGCTCCTAGACCGCCGCTACAGAAAACAGCTCAATAATTCTTCGCCACTTCGTCCCAGTTCACCACGTTCCACCACGCTTTGATGTAATCGGGACGACGATTTTGATAGTTCAAATAATAAGCGTGTTCCCAAACGTCGACGCCCAGGACCGGCGTGTTGCCGTCCATCAGCGGGCTATCCTGATTTGGCGTCGAAATTACTTCTAGTTTGCCGCTCTTATTTTTGATCAACCACGCCCAGCCACTGCCGAAACGGCCAGCGCCTGCGGCGGCAAGTTTTTCCTTGAATTGATCGAAGCTGCCGAAGGTTGATTTAATATCATCGGCTAGCTTCCCTTTCGGATCGCCACCTTTTCCGGGACCCATAATCTTCCAAAAGAAAGAGTGATTGGCGTGGCCGCCACCGTTGTTACGAACGGCGGTGCGAATGGTTTCAGGCACGGCATTCAAATCGCGAATCAAATCTTCGACGGATTTCTTCGCCAGCTCAGGTTGATCCTTCAACGCGTTGTTAACGTTGGTGATGTAAGTCTGATGATGTTTGGTGTGATGAATTTCCATCGTGCGCGCGTCGATGTGCGGCTCGAGCGCGTCGTATGCGTAGGGAAGTTTCGGTAATTCGTAAGCCATAATAGCGACGTTAATCAGCGGGCGATTGAGGTCAATTGCCTGACCTCGAGCGTCCGCGACTCGGTCATCCCCGAGCACAGTCGAGGGATCCCGTGGAAGTCAGCTTAAAGGTTTCGCTTCGGGATCCCTCGACTTCGCTCGGGATGACGGCTGGTCAGTTGCAGCAGAAAAAGCTCGGCGGATGACCCAGACCGCGGCGGTAATTCACGTAGGTGGCGAGCGCGAGCAGAGGGAAATTTTGCCGGTACATGTCGTATTTTAAGTAGAACACGCCGGGGAAACCAGTGCCGGTGATTTGCGGTTCGTTCCACGACCCATCCGCCTGTTGGGTCGAAAGAAGATAACGCAAGCCGCGCTGCAGGCTCGACCGATTCAGATCGCCACACGCGCAAATGCCCATGATTGCCCACGCCGTCTGTGAGGCGGTGCTTTCGCCTTTTCCTTTGGCCGAAGGATCTTCGTAGGTGGCACACGTTTCGCCCCAGCCACCGTCATCGTTCTGACAACTTTCCAGCCAATCGCGTCCCCGCAAAATCCAGTCCTGCGTCATGTCCTGCCCGATGGCGCGCAGCCCGCGCAGGACCTGCCAGGTGCCATAAATATAATTCACACCCCAGCGTCCATACCATGAGCCATCGTCTTCCTGGGTAGCGATCAAATACCGAATCGCGTTCTCTACACTAGCATCGTGCCGGTCGAAATTGATGTAACCGAAAAGCTCAAGTGTCCGCGCCGTCAGATCGCTGCAAGTCGGATCCAGAATCGCATTGTGATCGGCGAAGGGCATGTTTTCCAGCCAACCGTCAATCACATCCTTATCGAAGGCTGCCCACCCGCCATCGCGACATTGAAAGCTTAATTGCCAAGCCAGAGCACGCTGGAACAAATCTTCGTAGCCATTTTTATCTTTTGGATGAACCAGGCGCAGCGCCATCAGCACCATCGCCGTGTCGTCGGTGTCCGGATAATAAACATTACTATATTCAAAGGCCCAGCCGCTAGCCTCCGGATGAGGATTGTTTTTCGCCCAATCGCCCCGGATACGAACTTCTTTATTCGACAACCATGCAGCCGCTTTCTGCAAGGAAGGATGCTCGGCAGGGAGGCCGCTTTCCGCCAATGCGATGATATTAATGGCGGTGTCCCAAACCGGCGAAAGGCAAGGCTGAATCCGAAAATCTTCCAGGTCGTTGACGAACAATCCTTCGAAATCCTTTCGCGCCTTTGCCAGGGCGGGATGGCTGTTCGGATAACCCAGTGCATGCAGGGCGATGAGCGCATTGAGCATCGCCGGGTAAACGGTGGCCAGGCCATCGCTGCCATCGCCGATGCGCTCGATCATCCAGCGCTCGGCTTCCTCGAGCGCGAGCCGGCGAAATGGTTTCCAGGGAATACGATGCAGCATCTTGAGTGCGTCGTCTCCGCGGAGGAATAAATTGCGCCAAGTGAAGGTACGTTCGTCGCGCGCCAGTCGAAAATCCTTGTGCTCGGTCCCGAGCGGATACAACTCGTGCAGCTGTTTTTCGCCGGGCAACTCGCGCGTCGGTTTAAAATGATTGATGATGGCCAGCGGCACGAGCATGGCGCGGCTCCACGATGACATTTTGTAAACGTGAAACGGCGCCCAGGTCGGCAGGAGAATCATTTCTACCGGTATCGTCGGCAGATATTTCCACGGGAACTGGCCCATGAGCGCCAGATAAAGCTTGCTGAAGGTGTTTACGCGGGGGACACCGCCGAGTCGCAAAATATTGGCGCGCGCTTCGCGCATGAACGGCAGATCCGCTGAATAGCCGGCAAGTTTCAGCGCGAAATAAGCTTTGACTGAAGCGTTAATTTCACTGGGGCCGCCAAAATAAATGTTCCAGCCGCCATCAGGTAATTGCCGACGCAGGATATGTTGGGTGCAACGTTCCTGCAGTTCGCGATCGACCTCGCCCAGCCAATGCAGATAAAGCACATAATCAGAGCAAAGCGTGCTATCGACAAATAACTCGCCGCACCAGTGGCCGTCCGGCTTTTGCTGGCCCAACAAATTTTCCTGCGCCCGCGAAATGGCCGAAGCAATCTGAGAATCGTTAGCTGCGTAAGAGACGCCGATCTCAGGGCGCGCGCTTGGCAAAGAAATCAGGTTGGGCGAATTCGTCGCCATAAGAGATCAGGAAACCTTTGCTTCCAACGCAGCTGGTCGCTCACCGGTCAGGTGACCTTTGCCCGAGCTTACGCCGTTATAGGCAGCAATCTCATTGCCCCGACCCGCACTTTTCGGTCTCGGTCCGAAATTAAACTTCAATGTTTTCCAGGTATCGCCTCGTTTGGCGTGGAGACCGAGACTCGCCGTTGGTTCGTAGCCGCAGTGGGTCATGCAATTCTCGCAGCGCGGATCGCGCGCCACTCCGTCCACCACTCCGTACTTGTCCCAATCCACTTTTTCGAGCAACTCAGCGTAGGTCTTGTAATGGCCTTCAGTGCCGACGGTGTCGGTCATGAAATAGCAGGGCGCTTTCCAGCCCATCAAGTTGCGAGTCGGAATCGCCCAGGCTGAGCAAGTCAAATCGCGGTGGCCGGCGAGAAACTCAAAATAAATGGGCGTTCCAAAAAAAGTGTAGCGGTTCATCCAATCTTCCATTGAGGCGAATTTCTCGACCGTTGCCTTGCGGGTGAGGAAGAAATTCTCCGGCTGCAAATTGAGCCGCTTCACCATGTCCTTTTTGGCCGCGTCGTAATCGTAGCCAGGCGTGATGGTATGGCCGTCAACGCCAAGATCAGCAAGAAAGTCGAACATTTGCTCGACCTCGTCCATATCGGTTTCCTTATAAATAGTGGTATTGGTCGCAACCTGGTAGCCCAGCCGTTTCGCCATTTTTATCGCGAGAATGCATTCCTTGAATACGCCTTCGCGCTCGACAATAAGATCGTGCGTCCTCTCAAGCCCGTCGAGGTGCACGTTCCAATACATCCAGCTCGACGGCGCAATGACCTGATCGCGGATTGCAGACTGCGGATTGCGGATTGCGGCGGCGTCTTTTTCTGAAAGCAATCCATTAACTAGCAAATCGTCGATCTTGCGTTCGAGCTCACTTCGCAATCCTGTCCGAGCCGGACTGGCATTTTCCGCACTCCGCAATTCCTTTGTCAGCCATTCGCGCATTTTTTTGCGCATGAACATGGCGTTGGTGCAGACGTAAACGATTCGCCCTTGCGCCAATAAACCGTTAATCAGCGCTTCGATATGCGGATAAATTAGCGGCTCGCCCCCACAAATTGAGACCATCGGCGCGTTGCATTCCTGGGCCGCGCCGAGGCAATCCTCCAGCGGCATCATGTCTTTGAGCGAGGTTGAATATTCGCGAATCCTTCCACAACCGGTGCAAGTCAGGTTACAAGTGTGCAACGGCTCAAGCTGCAAAACGGTGGCGAACTTCTTCGTGCCACGAACCTTGTGGCCGATGATGTACGCAGCGATCTTGCTGGTGAGAGCCAAGGGAAACCTCATAGAAACCCGACGGTAACGGCGGCGTTACCAGTGTCAACCGATAGACCGCGTGCTTTTTTGCCGAATCGGTTATATTTAAGTGGGGTTGAATGAGTAGAAGGGGTTTGAACAAATCAAAACTTAACTAACAAATTATGAAAGAAATGATGGCAATTCTTGGTGCCGGCATTCTTACCAGCGTGCTTTTTGGTTGCACCCAAGCCGGACCGCAGCCGCCGGTCGTTACCACCGGCTATCCATATTCGACGTATGCTGGAGGGAGAGACGTTCCGACGCCGCGAAACCCGGCCTACCGCGATTGGACGACGGCCCAATTGCAACAGCGCCGCATCGACTTGTATAACATGGTGCCGCAGAGCCAGTCACGGCATGGCGTGGCCGAGTATACCTACCGCGGCGTGCCGCTGCCCCAGCAAGACGAAATACGTGCAGTCGAGGCTGAATTGTCTCGCCGTTACCAAGCTGGAGATAAAGCAGCGGAACTGAAGCCCGCCTGGCCAGAAGAACGCCGGCACATCTAAGATCAGCTCAGGCTGATGACTGGGAGAGGCGACTTCCAAGTCGCTCTCTTCTCGCAATGCACGGCGGCTTGGAGGCCGCCGCTCCCAGTTAAGGTCTCCGCCGCGTCGATGGGGCAAAGATATTGAAGCGGTCAATGCATCTGCCAGCCGCGGCGGATTAAACTGACCGCGATCGCTGCCAGCAAAAGCGCAATGATTTTCGAGACCCCGCGCAAGCCTTGCTTGCCCATCCAACGGCTGAAGCGATCGGCATTGCAGAGTGCGATGGCCACGAGGGCAAGGTTCACTAGCAGTGAGACGAGTGTGAAAACAAGCCCGACCGTGTCGATCAGAATAAGCAGGGCCGTGAGCAACGCGGGGCCTGCGATTAACGGCATTCCCAACGGGACGATCCCAAATTCATCGCCACCACCGCGATCGGGCGGTCCGAATGTGACCAGTTCACGCGCGGCCAAGATCAGGAGAATGAGCCCGCCGGCGATTTGGAAATCGGCGACCGTGATTCCAAGGGCAGTAAAAATAATTTTGCCGAGGAAGATAAAACCGATGGCGACACACAGGCCGGTGAAAATTCCCAGAAAAGCCTGTTGTTTGCGTTTCTCCGGTGACGCGCTCGTGCCGAGACCGATAAAAAGTGCAACCAGGCCGATGGGGTCAATCGCGACAAAGATCGGAATGAAGGCGAGGAAAAATTTCTCGGCGAGATCGCGCATTTGGATTTAACGTCGCGCTTCTACACGATTCATTTAGTCCATTCAATGTCTATGAATTTCCGTTATTCTTTCTTATTGGTTCTCGGGCTCGCAATTGGCGCGCGGGCCGAGGATTTGAAATCGATCGACAGCTATCGCGATGCGGGCGCCAAGGCAAACGCACAACTGACCATTCCCGATTGGCAGCAAACGCCCGAAGCGGTTGAAGCGTCAACCAAGGAGACAATCAAAAAGGGCAACGCCGCGTTGGATGCAATCGGCAAGCTCGATCCCAAAAAGGTGACATTTCAAAATACTGTCGTCGCCCTCGACGACCTCGCTTACGAAGTCAACAACGTTGCAAACAAAGCCACCATCATTAAGGAAGCGAATACCAATCCCAAAATGCGCGCGGCGGCCGAGAACGCGGTCAAAACACTGAACGATTGGTTTGTCGGCATTGATTATCGCGAGGACGTTTACAAATCGATCAAGGCTTTCGCCGACACCAACCCGCAACTTACCGGCGAGGACAAAAAATTACTCGACGAAACGATGCGCGATTATCGCCGAGCCGGTCTTGCCTTGCCGCCAGCGAAGCGCAAGGAGGTCGAGCAATTGCGCAAGCAACTGGCCCGACTCGGCACCGATTTTAGCAGCAACATCGCCAACGCCAAGCGCCCGGTCGTTTTCACCAAAGCCGAGCTTGAGGGAATGCCGGAGGATTTTTTCGCGAAGCCTGGAATCAAAACTGGTGACGATGCCTACAGCGTGCTGGCCAACGTCACTTGGCAATACAACGGCGTGGAAGAAAACGCGAAGAGTGAAGCAACTCGGAAGAAACTTTACATCGCGCGCGAGACACTGGCGAAAGAGAAGAATGTGCCGTTGCTGAATCAGATGCTGACCTTGCGCAATAAAATCGCGCTCCGCCTCGGCTACAAATCGTGGGATGATTTCCAAACTGAACCGCGGATGGCGAAAACCGGCGCCGCCGCACAGAAATACATCGACGGCCTGGTTGCGGGCATTGAGCCGAAGTTCGCGGCGGAATTGGCCGAGCTTCAGAAAATGAAACAGCTCGATGTCGAACCGCATGGTAACGGAGTTTTCACCGCGCCGCGGATCAACATTTGGGATTGGCGCTATTACCAAAACCAACTCAAGAAACAGAAATTCGCGGTCGATGCCGAGGCGCTGCGGAATTTCTTCCCGTTCCAGAAAGTGCTCGATGGAATGTTCGCCATCTACCGGCGGATTTTTGGTCTGAAGTTCGAACAAGTCGCAGTCCCCTATAAATGGATTGACGATCTCCAGCTCTGGGCCGTGAGCGACGCGGCCAGTGGTGAACCACTTGGGTTGTTCTACCTCGATATGTTTCCGCGCGACGGAAAGTTTAATCATTTCGCCGAATTCGAAATTATCGGCGGCAAGCTTTTGCCAGATGGAAAATATCAGCGACCAACGGTGACGCTGCTCTGCAACTTCCCGCCTGCGACTGCGGACAAGCCATCATTGTTAAGCCATAGCGAAGTGGAGACGCTCTTCCACGAATTTGGTCACGTCCTGCATACTGTTACGACGCATGCCAAGTATGCGCGCTTCGCCGGCACACATGTCCCGACTGATTTCGTCGAAGCCCCCTCGCAAATGCTGCAAAATTGGGTCTGGGATAAGAATGTACTCGATTCTTTCGCCGCGGATTACCGTGAACCCTCGAAGAAAATTCCAGCCGAGACCATCCAAAAAATGAAAGACGCCAAGCTTGCGACCGCAGGCGTGTTTTACCGGCGGCAATTCGCCTTTGCTTCGCTAGATCTTGCGTTGCATGGACCGCACGCAGAGAACGCGCCGTACGATTGCGTCGCTATTTCCAATCCGATTCTGGAAAAGGTTTTCCTGCCGATTGATCCAAGCACGACCTTTGTTTCCTACTTCGGTCATCTCAACGGCTACGATGCCGGGTATTACGGTTACGCCTGGGCCGATGCCATTGCCGCAGACATGGCCACCGTTTTTGAAAGCGCACCCGAAGGGTACTTTGATCAGCAAGCCGGAGTACGATTGCGCAGCGAAATTTACGCAATGGGCGATTCCCGCGATGTCAACGAATCGATTGAGAAATTCCTCGGCCGCAAACAATCGGTGCAATCATTCTTGAAGAAAATCGGGATCGGCGACGGGAGCGCGCCGACTGCGCCGTCATCATAATACGTCATCCCGAGCGCAGTCGAGGGATCCCGCTGCGAAAGCTGTAAGGTAACGCCACGGGGTCCCTCCGGCTTTCGCTCGGGATGACCGAGCGGGGCTGGTTTGCCCTAGAGTTGCGCACGCGCGCCCCGCCGTTACAGAAGATCAACTGGAGCTCACATGAAACTCTTCGTTTGCCTCGTTATCCTGACTCTTTTCGCCACCGCTTTCGCGGCTGATCCTGAAACGGAACGGCTCAAGCCTGCGCTGGATGCGATCACATCGGATGGATTGCTCGCCCATATCAAAATGCTGGCCTCGGATGAATTCGAAGGCCGCGCTCCGGGATCAAAAGGCGAAGAACTGTCGATCAAATACATCAGCGACCAATTCAAGCAGATCGGATTGAGCCCGGGAAACCCAGATGGCACTTACTTTCAGGAAGTTCCACTCGCTGGAATCAAAACCACGCCCAGCGCGTCCTTCGCCGTCGGCGAAAAAGCAACGACATTGAATTATCCGGACGATTACGTCGCGTCGTCGGCGCGATTGCAGAACGAAATTAAAGTTGAGAACTCGGACATCGTGTTTGTCGGATACGGCATCGTCGCGCCCGAGTACGGCTGGAACGATTACAAAGATGTTGATGTGCGCGGGAAAACGCTCCTGATGTTGATTAACGATCCTCCGATTCCCGATCCGAACGATCCGGCAAAGCTAGACGAAAAAATGTTCGGCGGCCGCGCCATGACTTATTACGGGCGCTGGACATACAAGTACGAAATTGCGGCGCAGAAAGGCGCAGCTGCGGCCATCATTATTCATGAGACCGGGCCGGCTGCGTATCCGTATTCGGTGGTGCGCACGAGTTGGTCGAAGGAAAATTTCGAACTCGACGCGCCGGACAAGAACGCAGACGCGGTTTCAGTGCGTTCCTGGATTACGCTCGATGTCGCCCAGAAATTACTCGCTGATTCCGGACACCACTTCGAGGCATTGAAAAAATCTGCGATCAGCAAGGACTTCCGGCCGGTTCCGGTGGGAGTGAAGGCGAACTTTGATATCAAACAGCAAGTTCGCTCATTTCAATCGCACAATGTTATCGGCAAGCTGGAAGGCAGCGATCCGAAGTTAACAAAGGAATACGTCATTTTTAGTGCGCATTGGGATCACCTCGGCAAACATCCCGAGCTGCAGGGCGATCAGATTTTCAACGGCGCGGTAGATAACGCTTCCGGGGTCGCAGCGGTGATCTCGCTCGGGCGCGCATTTACCAAATTGAATCCGCCGCCGAAACGCACTTTGCTTTTTCTGGCGACCACGGCGGAGGAAGCGGGATTACTCGGCGCGAAATACTATGCGATGCATCCGCTTTACCCACTCCAGAAAACGCCGGCTGATATCAACATCGACAGCATGAACGTCTGGGGTAAAGCCCGTGACATTGAGGATACCAGTTTCGGAATGTCCACCCTGGACGATGCCCTCGCGCGAATAGCACGAATACAGGGGCGCACCACCATTCCCAATCCGCGGCCAGAGAAAGGCAGCATTTATCGAGCGGATAATTTTGAATTCGCGAAAGCTGGTGTGCCGTCACTCTACATCGGGGACAAGGAGCATCTACTCACGCGCACGCCCGACGCACCGCTGCGGGCCGATGAATTCGACCTCCATGATTACCATCAGGTCTCCGATGAAGTGAAGTCGGATTGGGATTTGTCCGGCGCGGTGCAGGACACACAACTGCTCTTCGTTGTCGGCGATGAAGTGGCTAACGGCGCCAAATTCCCGGAATGGAAACCTGGCAACGAGTTTAAACCGAAACGCGATGCGATGATGAGGAAACTATAACGCTAACGGCTGGACCTTATGGAGACTCGTCCGTTTCAATTTACCGGACGCATCCGCAGTTTTCATTACGCGATTGCGGGCATGATCCGAATGGTGCGCTGCCAACACAATGCCTGGATTCACGCGATTGCCACGGGCCTAGTGATCGCAGCCGGATTTTTCTTCCATCTCTCGGGTTCGGAATGGTGCTGGATCGTGCTCGCGGCCTCGACGGTTTGGACCGCGGAAGCTTTGAATACAGCATTCGAATTCTTGGCCGACGCGACGTCGCCGAAATTTCATCCCGTCGTACGCGACGCTAAGGATGTAGCTGCCGGGGCGGTGCTCATTACTGCAATCGCGTCATCAGTGATCGGCGCAATCATCTTTTGGCCGCATCTGAAGGACCTGCTTTCGACTTAGTATTGCAATCGACTGCTGCGCGTGAAGTCTGGCTTGAACCGAGACACCTTTTGCTCTTGTCTTGCGGACTAGTAGTTAGAGATGGAAAGCCTGGCCTCGCCGACTACGTCGTCTGCGTTGCAGCCTCGACTCCGCTCGGAATGACAAAACGGCAAAAAAAATCCATTTGAGAGCACGCATGGAACAGTTGTTGGATTAAATCGGCGTTATCATGAACGCTTCCATTCCCATCCTTAGCGCAGTGATTGGAGCGGTCGTGCTACTGTTTGGGCGCAAACTTTTCTGGCTTTGCGTGGCGGCGATCGGGTTTGCCGCTGGCGTGACCCTCGCTTCGCACCTCGTGAGCGAGCCATCCGCGTTGCTCCAATTAACCTTCGCCATCCTGCTTGGTTTCATCGGTGCATTACTGGCGCTGTTTCTGCAAAAACTGGCAATTGGGCTGGCCGGTTTCGTCGCCGGCGGCCGGCTCGCTGTTGGTTTGGTGGCGACGTTTTTAGTGCAATATGCGTCGCATTACTGGCTTATTTTTATTATCGGCGGATTGATTGGTGCGGTCTTGCTCCTGATGCTGTTTGATTGGGCACTAATTTTTATTTCGTCGTTGATCGGCGCGCATTTGATCACGAGCGCGATCTCTTTGCCGCCGACAGGCGAAGTGCTGTTATTTACGGCGCTCGTGCTTCTCGGCGTTCTCATTCAAGCAGCATCGATGCGAAGAAAGGGCACGGTGACGGCATAGTCTTCTTGGTTGCGCAACGGGATCCCTCAACTCCGCTCGGGATGACGGCAGGCGAATCGCTGATTTTCCTTGAGTCAGCGACGTCCACGGGATGTCGTTAAGGCGCATGCGACGCGTTCCGCTCTATTTCATTCTTACTCTCTGTGCGCTCGTTTCATGCGAGCGCAAAGGTTCAACGGTCCGTGGACCTGAACCTTCTCCGCCGGCGGCATCTGCCGCCCCGATCCAATCAATCGCCAAACCGTCAGCACAATCTTCGCAGACGCCGACAAGCGGTTTCGCCCAGGTCGCGCAATCGATTCGACCTAGCGTCATAATCATCTCCGTTTTCGATGAAACCGGGCACTTAAGTGCAAACGGGCACGGCTTCTTTATTTCCGACGACGGGAAATTCATTGCCGATCGCAGTGTGATGGTCGGCGGGGTGAATGCGGTCGCGAAGGCGGCTGACGGCGCGATTTACAACGTGTCGGGCGCGCTCGCCCAAACGCCGGCGCAAAATCTGGTGCTTTTGAAAGCTGACGCGACGCGGACGTTGCCATTTGTTGTGCCAAGTGCGAGAGCCCTGCCGGATATCGGCGGCAATGTCGCAATTGTTCTCAGCCCGGTTGAACGGGCGAAGTCGGTGGTGCTCGAGGAAAAAATCAGCGGACGCTTTTCTGACGAAGCGGGTGAATGGCTTGACGTGACGCCCACTCTGCCGAAGACCAGCGCAGGCGCACCCGTCATTGATGAGCGAGGCGAGGTCATCGGCATCGTTACTTTTCGCGCCGGAAACAATTCGTGCGCGATCAGGCCCGCTGTTATCGCTGGCACGCTACTGGCACAAGTTAAATCGAACATGACCGCGAGCTGGCAAACCCTGACGCCGTCGCCTACGACCGCGAGCGCATCGCCGACGGCAACCCGAAGTGCAACACCGGTGAAGATTCCGCTTAAGGGCTCAAGACTTATTTATGCGCCGGCGCCACGTTATCCATCGGAGGCAAAACAGTTGCGTGGAGGGGGAGTACAAGGGGCAGGCAGCTTTCGTGTTTTGTTCGACACTAACGGTCATGCAGTTGCGGTCCAAACGCTACGCTCGACCGGCAATTCATCGCTCGACCAAGCGGCCGTTTCCGCACTTTACGAGTGGCGTTCGGAACCAGGGCGCGAATGGAGTCTCGTGGTACCGATCTCGTTCAAACCATAGCGCCGCGGGGAAAACCACGCGGAAATCCCAAAAACCAAATCCCAAGCTCCAAACAAATTCAATCAACAACTTCTTTGAGTTGAAAGTTGGAGTTTCCTTGAAATTTAGAGCTTTGAGTTTGGAGCTTCGCGCCGATGGCGCGCTCAGTGTCGAAAATGACGGACGCCGGTGAAAATCATTGCCATCTCGCGCTCATCGGCAGCTGCGATTACCTCTTCGTCGCGCATTGATCCGCCCGGTTGAATGGCGCAGGTGGCACCGGCATCGGCGGCAGCAATGAGGCCGTCCGCGAACGGAAAAAACGCATCGCTGGCAATAGCGCTGCCTTTGAGAGAGAGCCCTGCTTCCTGCGCTTTCCAGATCGCAATCCTTGAGGAATCGACCCGCGACATTTGGCCTGCTCCGATAGCAAGGGTGCGGTCAGGCGCAGAGTAAACAATCGCATTTGATTTCACATGCTTGACCACCCGCCAGCCGAAGCGCATCCCTTCCAGTTCACTTTGAGTTGGCTGACGTTTTGAAACCACGCGTTCTTCTTCTTCGCCACCCGTATCCGCCTCCTGTACGAGCAAACCACCGCAGACGGAACGAATGTCTTTTTCCGGCAAAAGTTCCGCACCCGGGGCAAGCAACCGAATCAGGCGCAAATTTTTTTTCTTCTGCAAAATCGTACGCGCCTCTCCCGAAAATTCCGGCGCAATAATTACCTCGCTGAAGATTTCGCTGATCACTTTGGCCAGCGATTCGTCGATCTCGCGATTGCAAATGATGATCCCGCCGAAGGGCGCCTGCTTGTCCGTGGCAAATGCTTTTTCCCATGCTTGGCGGAGATCGGGATCGCTCCCAATTCCACATGGATTGGTATGTTTCAAAATCGCAACCGTCGCTTCCTCGAAATCGCCGATCAAGCTGGTGGCCGCGCTGATGTCGAGAATATTGTTAAACGACAGATCCTTGCCGTGCAGTTTTTCAAAGTGCCGATCAAAATCACCGTAGAGCGCGGCTTTCTGATGCGGATTTTCGCCGTAACGCAAATGCGCCACCAGCGGCATCGTCAATGAGAAGGAGGCATCGGTTGTTTGCTCCTGGTTCAAGAATGTGCTGATGGCGCGATCGTAGGAAGAAGTCTTAACGAACGCTTTAATGGCGAGGCGCTCACGCAACTTCAACGTCGTCTCGCCGTCGTTATCGCGCATGGTTTCGAGCACGAGATTGTAATCGGCCGGATCGACCACCACCGTGACGCTCTCATAATTTTTGGCCGCGCTTCGAATCATCGATAGCCCGCCGACATCGATATTTTCGATCGCCTCTGCCAAGGTCACATCAGGTTTTGCAATTGTCTGCTCGAATGGATAGAGATTGACCACAACGAGATCGATCGGCTCGAAACCTTGTTCGCGCGCTTCCTTTTCATGCTTCGAGTTGCCCCGTTTGTAGAGCAATCCGCCGTGCACTCGCGGATGCAAAGTTTTCACGCGCCCTTCCAACACTTCCGGGAAGCCAGTGAAGCTGGATATTTCGCGCACCGGCACACCTTTTTTAC
>QHRJ01000060.1 GCA_003220075.1 Verrucomicrobiota bacterium | reverse complement strand
TCGGCTGCACTCCGGTTCCGATCTCGCGGTGTTATGCCGGCGACACGCCGGCCACTACAGGAAATTGGAGCTATTAAGGTGAAATGACTTGGCGTTCGACTCGCGGGGCGGTTTGCGCTTATGTAGCCGCGCAATGAGCGTGCAGGTGAAAATTCCCGCCGTCGGCGAATCGATTTCCAGCGGTGTCGTTTCCGTCTGGCACAAGAAATCGGGCGAGCAAGTAAAAAAAGGCGACCCGCTCTTTACTCTCGAGACCGACAAAGTTTCGACTGAAATCGTTGCCGAAGCTGATGGCGTGCTCAAAACCAAAGCCGCCGAAGGTCAGGAAGTAAAAATCGGCGAAGTCGTGGCAGAAATCGAAGAGTCCGGCGCGGCAGTCGAAACAGCGCCTGCAAAAAAGGAAAAGAGCGCGCCAGAGCAAGCTTCTGTAGCTGCGGTCGCTGACCGCGGCCGGTCGGAGTCGCCGACTCCGGCTGCAGATACCGCACTTTCGCCTGCGGTCCGCCGCATTGTCGATGAAGAAAAGCTCGATCCTGCAAAAATTTCCGGAACGGGGAAAGGCGGTCGCATTACCAAGGGAGACGCGCTCGCCGCCGCGCAGGATCGCGCCTCGCCGGAACGAACAGAACCCGATTCGGGTGCGGCTCCTGAGACGGCGGGGCCGGTAGAATCGCTGGCGCCAGCTGCGAAGGACGGCCGGGTCGTTCGCAAAAAAATGTCGCCATTGCGCCGCAAGATCGCGCAGCAGTTGGTCATGGCGCAGCACACCGCTGCCATCCTGACCACGTTCAATGAATGCGACATGAGCGAAGTGCAGGCATTGCGTGCTCACGCCCAGGAGCAATTCACTAAAAAGAATGGGTTGAAACTTGGTTTCATGTCTTTCTTCGTCAAAGCGACGGTGGCGGCGTTGAAGGCGGTGCCCGCGATCAATGGGCGAATTGAAGGGGACGATTTCATTCAAAATAATTTTTACGACATCGGGGTCGCCGTCGGAACAGAACGCGGGCTGGTCGTTCCGGTGGTTCGAGATGCTGACAAAAAGTCGTTCGCGGATTTGGAGCGGGACATCGCCGATTACGCGAAGAAAGCGCGTGAAGGAAAATTGAAAATCGAAGAGCTCCAAGGAGGTACATTTACCATTTCGAACGGCGGCGTTTACGGCTCGCTCTTGAGCACACCAATTTTGAATCCGCCGCAGAGCGGAATTCTGGGAATGCACAAAATTATGGAGCGCCCCATCGCAGTAAACGGCGCAGTCGTGGTGCGCCCGATGATGTACCTCGCCCTCAGCTACGATCACCGCATCATCGATGGCAAAGAAGCCGTCACATTTCTCATCAAGGTGAAGGAAGGAATCGAGAACCCAAAGACCTTGCCGATCGATTTTTGATTCACTCCGTCATCCGATGCGTCACCTTTAAGCTGTGCTTCGGTTCCCCCTCACCTCAATCCTCTCCCCGAGGGGGAGAGGCGGAATAGTTTCGCGCTAGAGCAAGCATGATCTTGGCCCGATCGCCGCGCGCTGCCTGTTCGCCTCTCCCTTTCGCAAAGAGAGAGGATCAAGGCGAGGGATTTCCTCGTTGCTTCAATGCCGACCAAATTGTCTCGAGAATACTGTCCAGTTGTTCAGTAACCTGGTGGTTCCAAAATCGGACGACCTTGATACCTTTACTAGCAAGAAAATTGGTTCGCTGCTGATCTAACGATTCTCGTGTTGGGAAGTTGTGTCCGCCCCCGTCGAGCTCAATCGCGAGACGTGCTTTAGGACAGTAAAAATCAAGGATGTAACAATCGATTGGATGTTGTCGGCGAAATTTCCAGCCTTCAAATTGCCGATTTCGAAGTTGACGCCATAAACGTCGTTCCTGCGCCGTAGAATTCTTTCTCAGCAGGCGGGCTCGGGTCATCACTGGAGTCTATCGGAATTCAACGGCGGGGAAAATGTTTGACGGCGACGCATTTGGTTGGATTACGGCGCTCTGTCTCGAAGAGGGTTGCATGCACCGTTTTTTCAGCGGATTTAGCCTTAAACCATGGAAAAATTTGATGTCGTAATCATCGGCTCTGGACCGGGCGGGTACGTTGCGGCCATTCGCGCGGGCCAGCTCGGGCTCAAGACCGCAATCATTGAGAAAGATAAGGAACTTGGTGGGACCTGCCTGAACATCGGCTGTATTCCGAGCAAAGCGTTGCTCACTTCGAGCGATCATTTTTCTTTTGCGAAAAAGGAAGCAGCCAAACACGGAATCGTGATCGTGAACCCGCGCGTCGATTTGCCGACCATGCAAGAGCGCAAGGACAAAGTGGTTAAAACGCTTACTGGTGGCGTGCGCCAGTTGATGAAAACGAACAAGGTAATGGTGTTAGAAGGAATGGGAACGATTACGGCGCCGGGAAAAGTGTCCGTCAAATCTTCGGCCGGCGAAATACAGGAGATCGACACCAAAAACATTGTTATCGCCACCGGAAGCGTACCGATCGAACTGCCGTTCGCGAAATTCGATGGCGAAACCATTGTCAGCAGTACTGAAGCTCTCTGCTTTACGGAGGCGCCAAAGAAATTTCTCGTCATCGGCGCGGGCGCGATCGGACTTGAGCTTGGCTCGGTTTGGAACCGCCTTGGTTCCGAAGTGACGATGCTGGAATTTCTGCCGCGCATCGCCCTCGGCTTTGATCTCGAGCTCTCGAATTTGCTCCAGCGCGCCCTTACCGCACAAGGAATCAAGTTTCATCTCGAGACAAAAGTGACTAGCGTGAAAATCGAGAACGGGCGGACAATCGCGTTGGCCGACAAAGCTAACGAGAAATTGACCTTTGAAGCAGACAAGGTTCTCGTTTCAGTTGGACGCAAGCCGTTCAGCGAAGGTTTAGGCGCGGAGAAAGTAGGTGTCGAGTTCGACGAACGGAAACGGATCAAAGTCGATAAAGATTTTCGCACCAAGGTCGAAGGGATTTATGCCATTGGCGATGTCATTGCCGGCCCAATGCTTGCACACAAAGCCGAGGATGAAGGCATCGCCTGCGTCGAGATCATCGCCGGCAAATCCGGTCACGTGAATTACGACGCCATCCCTGGCATCATTTACACCAACCCGGAGCTGGCTGGCGTCGGTATCACCGAAGATCAGGCTAAGGAAAAAGCGATGAATGTGCGAGTGGGGAAGTTTCCGTTTCGCGCTAACGGTCGTGCCCTGGCCAACGAAGATGTCGAAGGAATGGTAAAGTTCATTGCCGACGCCAAAACCGACAAAATTCTGGGTGCGCACATTCTGCAACACGCTGCTTCCGAATTAATCGCCGAACCAACTTCCGTGATTGAGTTTGGCGGCAGCAGCGAAGATCTCGGGCGGACCTGCCACTCGCATCCAACCCTGAGTGAAGCGGTGAAAGAAGCCGCGATGGCGGTGGAGAAGCGCGCGTTGCATATCGTGAATCGTTAGTGGGAGACGAGGCCGGCGGGGACGCTGGTGTTGCAGCTGCAGCGGCATCTGGGCGGCGCAATGCCGCAGTTTTCTAAGTCGATGCTGCCGCTTTGCGGCGCGCGATCGAAATTCGAGTAACGATCGCCGCGACCAGGCAAATGATCGCTCCAAAGCCGAGCGCGAACGGAGTTCCCCAAGAATGTGCGACGGCGCCTGCCTCTAGGCTGCCCAGTGGAATCATCGCGCCGAAGATGAGCGACCAAACACCCATCACGCGGCCGCGTATTTCGTCCGGCACGATTGTTTGCAAAGTTGTGTTC
Source organism: Verrucomicrobiota bacterium (assembly GCA_003220075.1). GTDB lineage: Bacteria > Verrucomicrobiota > Verrucomicrobiia > Chthoniobacterales > UBA10450 > AV69. The sequence goes on along the minus strand of QHRJ01000060.1, from coordinate 6,151 downwards.
GAAGTGGCGAAAAATAGAAGCATTCCGAACCCGGCGAGGAACAGGAAAGCCAAAGCCGGATAAAAATTTCTCGCGAAAGCGAATGCTGTCATCGCGATGGAGAATGAATAGACACCACCAAGGCAGGTTTGCGCGGGTTCACCAGATGCCCATAGGCGGCCACGATCAACGCGCCAAATAATGCGCCCGCCCCGCTCGCTGTAATAAGAATTCCATATCTGTTGGCCCCGCGCCCGAGCACGTCGCGCGCGAACGCAGGCATCAGCACCGTGTAAGATCAACCGAAAACGCCGACCACAAAAAAGAGCAGGAGAATCGTGCGCACGCGCGGATGTGTTACTGAATAAACGATCCCGCTCCATGCATGTTCCAGCGGAGGCGCGTGAGTAGCTGGCCGGATTTGCGACGGCAATTTCATCATTATTAACCCGGCAATGACAGCGATGAAGCTCACGCCGTTTGGAAAAAACAAATGGCGATGCCGACTGTCCCGATCATCAGCCCGGCGACGGACGGGCCGATCACGCGCGCGGCGTGAAAGATTGAGCTGTTAAGAGAAATGGCATTGAGCAAATCTTCACGGCTTGTCATTTCCACGGTGAATGCTTGTCGCGCTGGAATATCAAAGCCCATCGCGATTCCGTTGAGCGCCGCGATTACGATAATGAAGCTCGCGTTCGCGAATCCCAAATGCGTGCCGGCAGCGAGGACGAAAGCGCACAACATTTGCGCCGCTTGCGTCCCGATCAGGATGGGATCGCTTGGGGTAACGGTCCGCTCGCGAGCCGCCCCAAAGCGAAAAAATCATCATCGGCGCAGAACCGACCGCCGAAACGGCGCCAAGCAGAAATTTCGAGCCGGAATTTCATACACGAACCAGCTGATAGCGGTTTGCTGCAACCAGGATCGCCCAGTGATGTCCTCGGGAATGCGCGCAGTTTCGGTCTTGGCCACGAAGCGACATTTTAACCGAATGCGGTTTACGCGCTCGGCGAATTGCGTTGCTCGGGAGCGCAGGCTGCCAGCCTGCAACCGGCGGCAGTTGCCGACGGAATTATCATTTTGGCTGGCAGCCGAAACGCGCAGGCAAGCTGCCTGCGCTCCCCAGAGTTAAGAGCGGAAAGCCTAACGACAATTGGAGAGTGCAGCTCTGCGATGGTACTTAGTCCTAATAGAGGCTGGGTTGGCCGGATGGTCGGGTTTTCCAGCGGCGATGGATCCAGATCCATTGCCCGGGATAGTCGCGGATGAATTTTTCGATCTCGGCCGTGTAGAGCGCGGTGGTATCGATAATGTTTTTCTTGGCGTAGCTGGCGGTGCGAACGGCTTCCACCGGTTCGCCAACCAGAATGCGATAGCGGCTTGTATCCCACACGCAACACACCGGAACGATGAGCGCGTCGGTGCGCAAGGCCAGCATGGCGACGGAACGGGTGGTGCAGGCAAGGTGACCGAAGAAAGGAACAAAGATCCCATCGCGCTGCAATGTATTTACGTCGGCGAGAAGGCCGAGGTTACCGCCGCCGTCGAGGATGGCAAGACCTTGCAAAACCGAATCGCGCTTGTTAATGGGACGGTTGCCGAACCGGCTGCGGACGCGCGAGGTATAGCGATCGAGGAGAGGGTTGTCGAGGGGGCGAGCGAGGTAGGCGATGGGCTCAAAGATGGCCGACATAGCAAGGGCGAGCATTTCCCAATTGCCAAGGTGTGGCGTGACAAAGATGACGCCGCGTCCAGCCACCTTGGCAGCCCGGTAGCGTGCTTCCCACGCTTGAGGGAGCGAGCTTTCAACGCGCGCGGCAAGATCTGTCGGAGTCGAGCGTGGGAAATGAGCGAAGTCGGCAATAATACGACCGAAATTTTCGAAGGATTGTTCGAGCAATTGTCGTCGCTCGGTTGGGGAGAGGTCGGGGAAAGCGAGTTCGAGGTTCCGCAAACCAATTCGGCGCAAACGCGGCAGGCAGGCAAAAAGGACGCGGCTTCCGGCCACGGCAACTCGCCTCGCGAACGAAAGTGGCAGTAGCGCAAGTATCGCCAGAAGGGCGCGAGCGACGAGATACTCGAGCAGGTAACGCGCGAATTTCATCGCGCACGGCTACTCTGTGACACGGCGGAAAGCGAGAACGGCGTTCAGGCCGCCGAAAGCGAAAGAATTCGAGAGGGCAGCTTCGATTTGCGCGGCACGCGCTTGGTTCGGGACGACATCGAGGTCGCAGGCTGGGTCGCGTTCGAGAAAATTCGCGGTCGGCGGAATGAAATTGCCGTGCAGGCCAAGGACAGTCGCCGCCGCTTCCAGGGCTCCGGCCGCGCCGAGCGCGTGACCGTGCATGGATTTCGTGGAGCTGACCGCAAGCTTGTCCGCGTGCGACCCGAAGACTTGGTGGAGCGCGCGCGTTTCGGCGGAATCGTTCGCTGCCGTGCCGGTGCCATGGGCATTCACGTAATTGATTTGCTCGCGGGAAAGCCCGGCATCATCGAGTGCGTCGTTCATGGCACGGGCAGCTCCTTCAGGGAGGGGATTGGTGAGATGGTGGGCGTCGGCCGACATGCCGAAGCCGGCAAGCTCGGCGTAAATTTTCGCACCGCGCGCGCGTGCATGTTCTAACGTTTCTAGCACCAGCATAGCGGCGCCTTCGCCAAGGATGAGGCCGCCGCGATTTTTCGAGAAGGGACGGCAGGTGTCCGGCGCAACCACGCGCATCCCCTCCCAAGCCTTCAAGTGACCGAAAACAATTGGCGCTTCGCTGCCGCCGACGAGCGCGCAATCCAGTGTACCCTGTCGGATCAGCCAAAATGCCTGTCCGATTGCGTGGTTCGCGGAGGAGCAGGCGGTGGACGTCGTGAAAGAGGCGCCCGTGAATTTCTGTTCCATCGCTACGTGGCTGGAGACCGCGTTGCTCATGATGCGCGGGACAGCGGTAGGCGAAAGACGCGACTTATTTTCATGATAAAGATCAAAGTAAAACGCGTCTTCGGTCCCCATGCCGCCCAGGCACGAGCCAGTAATAACGCCAGTGCGCGCGCGCAGTGCGTTATTCCACATCAGCGCCGAATCGGCGATGGCATCGCGCGTGGCAACGATGCCAAGCTGGGCGAAACGATCGAGCCAGGTAACCTCGGAAAAATGATCAGTGGGTTCGAATCCTCGGATCTCGGCCGCATTATGAAAACGCAGCCTCGAGGTATCCACTTGAGTGATCGGGCCGATGCCCGAACGGCAGGCACGCAAAGATTTTTCGAATTGTGCGACGGTATTGCCGATGCTCGAAAGCACGCCAACGCCGGTGACGACGACGCGGCGCATCGCTAGTTGGACAGCGAACTTTTCGCGTTCAGCAATTCCTCCACGCCGTGAATCGCTTCTTCGATCGATTTCATTTTCGCGGCTTTCTCATTGGGAATGTTAATGTCGAATTCTTCCTCAAGGGCGAAGATCATGTTCAAGGCATCGAGCGAATCCATTTTCAGGTCGTCGAAATGGGTGGCCTGAGATAACTCTTCCGGCGCCATTTTCTTGTTCTTGGCGATGACGCGAATGACTCGTTGCGCGATAGCTTCTTCACTCATGCGCGCGCACCATAAACGCCCCCCGCGCGTATTTCGACTTTGAATTTCTAGGATGCCGGATTGTTCGGATATAGCCGCGATCCCGCAATTACAAATTACAAGCCTTCCACCAGAATCATCCGGGTCTGGGCGGTGCGATGGCGCATTTTGCGCGGCTCGGCATATTCGGGACAATTGAGCCAGGCCTTGGCGCGTTCCATATTTTCAAATTGTAGAACTACGATGCGTTTTGGTTTCCAATCGCCTTCCAGCGTTTCGCACGCGCCGCCGCGGACAATATATTTGCCACCGTATTGCGCGACTGTTGCACCGGCGCGCTTTTTGTATTCTTCGTAACCGACGGGATCGTTGATTTCGATTTCAACAATGATGTACGCTGGCATGTCTTAAGGTGTTGCCAAAGGCGCGCGGCACGCAACGATAATTCGTATGGGGTGGGGTAGTGTCCCTCTTTGTTCCGGGTAGCGCACGCGTCTCGCGTATTGGTTTCGGCCTCTCGCTGAAACAGTCTTTGAAGAAAAGTCCGCGATGACGAGACGTCATCGCCAACACGCGAGACGCGTGCGCTACCCGGAATTCAGATGCGAGAAATCTAACGAGCTCGGTGAGCGCTTCGGTATCGCAAAGCTCCGCCCTCCAAGACCGACCTACCCTCGGTTCATGATCGCGTCGATCCGGGCGAAGTCGTCTGAAGTCAGTTGCCAATTTGCCGCTTTGGTGTTCGCGCGAACCTGTTCGGGCTTGCTCGCGCCGGCGATGACCGATGCGACTGGTTTGTGCGAAAGCAGCCACGCGAATGCCAGCTCAAGAATGGTGTGATTGCGCGTTTCGGCGAATTTGATCAACGACTCGACGATTGCCAGATTTTTCTCCGTAAATACTTTCGGTCCCCAGGCATCCGCGGCGCGACTTCCTTCCGGCGGTTTTTGTCCTTTCCGATATTTCCCGGTGAGCAATCCGCTGGCTAACGGGAAATAGGGAAGAAATGCCATGCCACGTGCTTCACATTCGGCTAACACGCCATTCTTTTCCGACTCGCGATGAAACAAACTAAACTCGTTTTGCACACTAACAAAATGCGCACCGCCTTTGGCTGCATCTGCTGCTTCCCGGATTTGCGCAACGGAAAAATTCGAGCAACCGATCTCGCGCACTTTCCCGGCGCGCACCAGTTGATCGAGAGCAGCGAGCGTATCGGCAACCGGCGTCTTGGGATCAGGCTGATGCAACTGATAAAGATCGATCCGATCTGTCCTCAGCCGGCGCAAGCTCGCTTCGATCGCTTCCCCAATATACTGCGGTGACGCGCCTTGCTGTCCCTTCTCCATTTCCATTCCGAACTTCGTCGCCAGAATGATTTGATCTCGTCGCGGTCCCAGGGCGCGTCCGAGAAAATCTTCGCTCTGTCCTTTACCGTACCGATCGGCGGTATCGAAGAACGTGATGCCCGATTCAAATGCTGCGTCGATAACTTTCGCGCTCGCCTCCGCATCGATGCGCCAGCCGAAATTATTGCAGCCAAGTCCGACGACAGAAACTTCAAGCGCCCCAATCTTGCGCGTTTGCATGAAGCGAAATCTGCGAATTTAGTGAGGAGCAGCAAACGTTGATTGTAGGGCGGCGATTCCTCGCCGCCGGTCCTTCAACGGCAACCAGAATGGTTGCCCTACAAAAGATGCGGTCGTGCATTTAATATCACCCGTGAACACAACCACGCGCGGAATCCTTCTACGCAGACGCAAGCTGAGCGACACCAGCCTCATTGTCTCCTGGTGCACCAATTCGCTCGGTATTATCCATACCGTTGCCCGTGGTGCAAGACGACCCAGGAGTCCTTTTCGCGGACAGCTCGATTTGTTCTTCGAAGCCGAGTTATCAATCGCGAAAAGCCGCAAATCGAATTTGCATACCTTGCGCGAGGTTGTGGTGGCCAATGCATTTGCAGGAATTCGAACTGATCATCGGCGCACGCAGGCCGCGTCGTATTTTGTCGAGTTGATCGAAGTCTGCACCGAGATCGAGCATCACGAACCGGAGATCTTTCATTTGCTCGAGCGCGCTTTCGGCTACCTCGATCAGTATGATCCCGACCAGCGCGCGATTCTTCACTTTGAAACAGAACTGGCGCGCATCACTGGTGTGCAGGGCGCAAAGTCGAACGCGGCCATGGCGCTGGCACATCTCTTTGGTAAGTTGCCGTCGTCGCGGCTGGCGTTGCTGAAGTCGCTTGCCAGCGATAAGGATGGTTCATGAGAGCGTATCGTTTCCTCTTCGTGGCCCTGCTACTCGCCCCGCTGGGCGCATTTGCCGAAACCTATAAGATTGATGCCGCGCATTCACGAATCGCGTTTAGCCTGCATCAATTTGTCAGCACCGTACGTGGCGACTTTCATCGTTTCAGCGGAACGATCGCGGTCGATCGCGCGCAGCCGGAACGTTCATTGGTCACTGCCAGGATTTCGGTCGCCAGCATCGATACAAAAATTCAGAAGCGCGACCATCATTTGCTCAGTCCCGAGTTTTTCGATGCCGCAAAATTTCCCGAGATCACGTTCAAGAGTCGAAGTGTAAAACAGACTGGCGA